>JBGOYO010000323.1:0-4008 GCA_041479715.1 Anaerolineae bacterium | reverse complement strand
GGTTTATTGTAATCGATAAGAATAGCCAGCTCGACCAGAGCACCGCAATATAGACGCCAGTGATAGGGAAATGGTTTCCGGAATATGCGCCAGGAAAATAGCGCATATCAATGTTCTTTTTATGATTTAGCCGCATGCATACAAGTATAATAATATCCGGCTCGTGACCTTGGTCGGTGGGTGAGATGAGTTGCCACGAGCCGACCGTAACGAACAAGCATTTTGTCGCAGGAGGAAATCATGACTGCACAGGCACACGTTGAACGTCATTTTCGCGCCAATGAGACGGTGCGCGATATCGTCATTGGCATGTCCGATGGCCTCACCGTTCCTTTTGCCTTGGCTGCCGGCATCTCCGGGGTGGCCGGAGCGCAGACGAAGATCGTAGTTTTAGCCGGACTGGCAGAGATTGCCGCCGGGTCGATCGCCATGGGATTGGGCGGTTATCTCGCCGCACGCACAGATGCCGAGCATTACGACACCGAGAAGCAACGGGAAAATTGGGAGATCGATCACCTTCCGGAACGGGAAAAAGAAGAAGTGGCTGTAGTGTTCCGCAATTATGGCATGGAAGATGTGCATATCAAGCCCATCATCGACGCAATGCTCAATAACCGGGAGCAGTGGATTGATTTCATGATGCGCTTCGAGCTGGGGCTGGAGGCGCCCGACCCCAGGCGGGCACGCGTCAGTGCTTTGACCATCGGGCTCTCATATGTCGTGGGCGGGTTTATTCCGTTGACCCCCTATATTTTGATACCTAACCTGACAACCGCGCTTCTGGTTTCGGTGGTGGTCACCTTGTTTGCCCTGTTCCTTTTTGGATACATCAAGGGGAGTTTCACTGGAACGAAGCCGTTCCGGTCAGGTTTTCAGACCATGCTGGTGGGTGGATTGGCCGCTGGAGCTGCTTTTTTGCTTGCCAGGTTGATTGGATAGGGGGTATGATGGAAAGGCGTGATAAAGGAAATCTGGTGGAGGAGGCCTGAATGGCACAAACAGCCGTCAATGTCAAACGAATTGCCATTTCTACGGGAGGGGGTGACGCACCTGGATTAAATGCGGTTATCCGGGCAGCCGTGTTATCAGCCATCAACCGGGGTTGGGAAGTCTACGGCATCCGCGACGGTTATAACGGTTTGATGATGCCTGAACAATACCTCGAAGGTGGATTGATCCGACTGACCCGCGAGCGGGTGCGCGGCATCACCCACCTGGGTGGCACCATCATCGGCACCACCAACCGGGGCAACCCACTCAAATACCCGATCAAGGGACCCGATGATACGATGGTCGAGATTGACCGCTCAGACGAGCTGATCCGCGCCTTCAGCCTGCACCAGATCGATGCCCTCATCTCCGTCGGCGGAGATGGTTCCATGGCAATCGCCAATGAGCTGGCAAAGAAAGGGCTGTGGGTGGTGGGGGTTCCCAAGACGATCGATAATGACTTAGAAAAGACGGTCATCACCTTTGGTTTTGATACGGCCTGCTCATTCACGGTGGAATGCCTTGATAGGTTGCATACCACGGCTGCCTCCCACAACCGGGTAATCGTAATGGAAGTGATGGGACGTTATGCCGGATGGATCGCACTGGAGAGCGGGCTGGCAGGTTCCGCGGACATCATCCTGATCCCTGAGATCCCCTACGACCTGGAGAAAGTTGCCCAAAAAATCCGTGACCGTGAAGAACATGGCAGCTTGTTTTCCATTGTGGTTGTTGCAGAGGGGGCAAAACCAAAGGGTGGAACCATTTCAATCATCGCTCGTGAATCCGGGGGGGCTGAGCGTCTGGGAGGTGTCGGCGTAAAAGTGTCGGAGGAGCTCCAATCGCTGACCGGCAAGGAGACCCGCCTTGTGGTATTGGGGCACCTGTTGCGCGGCGGTTCACCCACCCGCTTTGATCGTCTTATCGCTCAACGCTTCGGTGCCGCTGCAGTGAGGGCAATTGCCGAAGGACAGCGGGGCATCATGGTTGCACTCGATCCCCCGACGGTAAAATACGTCCCGCTGGAGGCTGCCACCAAACGAATGAAAACTGTACCGATGAATTCGGATATTATGCTCACCGCCCGTGATATGGGTATTTGTTTCGGAGATTGACACTGCTGAAGACGACATCAAAATAAGGAATTAACCTGTTCAACGGTTAATTCTTCCAGCGTATTTACCACGATATCCGCCTGGGTAAGAGCTTCGGGCGGATTTGTGGTTGTAACGGCGATGCAGCGCATCCCTGCCCGGCGGGCAGCTTCGATGCCCGGGATGGAATCCTCGATGACGACACAATTCTGAGCGGTAACGCCAAGGCGATCTGCAGCCAGCAGGAACACGGCCGGGTCGGGCTTTCCCGGCAGGTCTCCCGGTGTGACCAGGGCGTCAAAGTACCTGCGGATACCCAGCTCATCCACCAGCACTTCCACATTTTCGGGCGGGGCAGATGATGCCACCGCCTGGCGGTAACCTAACGTGTTGAACTGCTGCAGCCACTTAACCACGCCGGGTAGCGGAAAGAGATGGCCATGCAGTGCCTGCCTGAATGCCTGCTCTTTTTGGTCGGCAATCCACTCCACCCATTCAGGTTCCAAGGGTCGGTCGGTCAGGTAAGGCAGCAAGTCGCGGTTCTTGAGACCATAGATCAGGTGGAACTTGTGGCGGTCGAAGGGGATGCCCTGTTCCACCAGGACGCGCTCCCACGTCTCAAAGTGCAGCAGACTGGTATCTGCCAGCACACCGTCCATATCCCACAGGATGGCTCTTGGAGAAGGCATGCCCACCATTCTACCACCCGCAAAGTGTAGCGAAATTTCAGTTTACTTGGGTGATCTGTTCCATATGGTACTATTTTCATAAACCTCAGAATAACTAAGGGCGGTTCTTCCAGACGTTGATAAACTGATATCGTATAGTGGAGGAATAGTAATGAGGCAACTAACGGATATTATGGGGTCAGATCTTTTCTGGGAACAGCCGAAGGTATCTCAGCAGAACTTCATCCTGCGGACTGAAGGAGATGATATCGGCCAGCTTCATTTTAGCTCGGCATTCAACACCTCAGCAGAGGCAACTTCGGGTGATGAGCACTGGATAATCAAGCAGATGGGTTTTTTGGCTGACCGCGTTCGTGTTCAATCTGCGGATTCAGAAGTTGAGCTGGCAAGCTACCACCCCAATTCGATCGGTACATCAGGTGAGATACTTCTTCCCACTGGTGGAAAATATACCTGGGCTGTAACGAATTTCCTAGGGACAAGATATTGTATAAGCAACGCGGACGGACTTGACTTAATCACCTATATATCTTGGACGAGGAGCCGGAAATTTTCTAATCTATTCAAGCAGCAGGCCCAGATCGTGATTGCACCAGAAGCATGGCATATTAATGAATTGCCAATTTTGGTTTTTCTTGGTTGGTATCTGATCATAGTTCATAGGGAAGATGCCGCGTTAATTGCTTCCACTGCCTCGCTCGGGGTATTATATTAGCTCCCGCAATCTGGCAATAAAAAGGGGGTTTTTCGATTTTCAGGATGGTTGTCATGCCATTCTGGTGATTCTTCACATTGAACAGGTTATTTCATCGATATATAATATATTCAATAATTTGAATATGCTTTTGTAGCAAACTATTTCAATTAAATAGACTAGCCCTTTGATGACTAATTTCGACCCTTCTGCGAAGTTATTTAAAGCCCTGATGCATCCTTCCAGGTTGATGATCCTGGAAACGCTGCGCGATGGCGAGCAGTGCGTCTGCCACCTCGAAGCGGTGCTGGGCTGCCGGCAAGCGTATATCTCGCAGCATTTAATGGTGCTGCGTGAAGCCGGGTTGGTTGAAGACCGGCGGGATGGTGCGCGCATTTTCTATCGAGTGGTCAAGCCGCAAGTATTCGACCTGGTGGATTATGCCAACCGGCTGAGCGGCGATAGACCGGTCCATATCAGCCAGAAAAAGTTGTCCGATTGCCCCTGCCCGAAGTGCAATCCGAGTGCTGATGGAGATGGC
>JBGOYO010000322.1:0-4022 GCA_041479715.1 Anaerolineae bacterium | reverse complement strand
CATAACCACCTATCTGGGCAAAAGTGTCTGAAGCACCGAAGAACATCCCTTCTGCATTGTAATACTGCTCGTAATCTGAGAGGTTGGGAGCAGCTGATACGGCTACACCAATTTCTTGGTCGTTAAATTTCCAGCTGCTACCATTGACGTCTGTCCAGGCGTCGGGGACATCCGCAGAAATCTTATTGGTATCATCCCAGCAGTTAATAAAACCAGTGGTATCACTCGCCTGGCAGTTGGATGGTAGCGCACCCCCGGTAGTGGTAGGCGACGCCACAGTGGTTGCGCTGCCTTCGGCTGTAGGAGTGCCCAATGTGTACGATACTTCCAGCATCCGGCCGTTCAGCTGACCATCGAGTACTTCCTGGCTGTCCCAGCGTAGTACTTCCATCGCCAAAGTGTCTGTGGGAGAGTGGGTGCGGAGGATATCACAATAATCCTTCATCGTACCGTCCTGTGCCAGGGTCAGGTTTTCGATTGAAGTGATGATATCTCCAGCTTTGACCCCGGTTTTATCAGCTGGTGATCCCGACTTGACCGAGCTAACCCATACCCCGGTAAGCGAACCATCTTCAGATGCAACAGCTTCACCGTTGATTCCAATCGAGTCTACATCCACCCCGGTGCGCAGCTGGTTGATCACCGGCAGGGCAGTCCCCCGGTCGATGGCGAAATACTGGCTGGTTGTGCTCGAGCCGGCGTAGTTAATCCCGACCACTTTGGCGCTGGCATCTACCAGCGGGCCACCCGAATTGCCAGGATTGATCGTGGACGTGTGCTCGAGTACTGAATCGACAGAAGCCCAAGAGGTATCTCCATTCGCCTTTTCCTTGGATACGATGCCCTTCGTCATGGTGAATTCAGGGTCACCCAGGGGGTAGCCTGCGGCGTAAACTTCCAGCCCAACATTGGCTGTCCCTTCAAACCAGGGTAGGTAGGAGAAACCATCGCCTTCAATATCGATCACGGCCAGGTCTGAACACTCCGATACTCCCAGGATTTTGGCATTGTATACCTTGGATGTATCGCCGCCCACCCATACCTTGAGGAGGGCAGCACCGGTGACCACGTGATTGTTGGTGACGGCAATCCCTGAGGGATCGATGATAAAACCTGAGCCGAGACCGGCCTGGTTGGTCATAACACCAAACTGCGGGTCGACAAAGGTGCCTACGGCTTCGATCTGAATGGTAGCCTTTTTAAGGTCGGTAAGATTGGTCACTAGACCCGTTGGCACGGCCGTCTCTGTCGGGGGCGGAGGTTGGGTGGGAGTTCCTGGCACTGCAGTCGGGGTTGCAACTGCCTGTGTGGCTACTGGTGTTTTAGAGCCACATGCTGAAGTAGCAATAATGATTACCGTAAATACAGCGAATAAGGACTTCATCATACTTCTGCGCATGTCATTCTCCTATGGCATATTAAGTTGTAAAAATAGCGTGCTGATGGGCGTAAAAATGATTGCTTAGTTTACCATATAACTAAAAATATAAGTCCAATATATGGTAAGTTGACGAAAATGCAAGGGGGGGAAGGCTAAGGATATGGAAATACGCGGCCTGCCTGGCATCATCCCCCGGTTTTAATTCCCCTGATTTAACCTGAGCTTGATAAAGGATCAGGATGCTAGCCCCCCGTGGGTACTCGTGACTGTAAATCACATCCAGCAGTTTGAGTTCGTCGATCACCAAGCCGGTTTCTTCCAGGCATTCGCGGGCTGCTGCGGCTTTCGGATCTTCACCCGCATCGACAAACCCGCTGGGCAGGGTCCATTGACCTTTTTGGGGATCAAACATGCGTTGGACGAGGAGCACGTGTTCATCTTTTCTAATCAATACCACCACGGCCACCTTCGGGTCGGGGAAATACACCCAGTTACACGTCGGACAGACCGGTCTTATCTTACCGCTGTGTAGGCGCTCAACAAGGGCAGTCCCACAGCGTGGGCAGAATTTGATCGAATCGACGATCATTATCGTGCTCGGATGCGTAATATAATGGCAGTGAAACCTGCAAGCACTGCGATGACAGCGAGACTGATCTCAACAGTGAGTAGTAGGTAATTAAGGAACGAGTAATTTGTGGTGGTGGAAGGTGTTTGTGTCGGCGCCTGGGCAGCTTCGGTAGTGCCACCTGCACCCACTGCCTCTTTTGGAGTGGTGGTATCAGCATTTGTTTCTGCAGCACCGGTAGGAGCTATGTTTTGAGCCTGAGGGGGCGCCTGGAGGAGAGCAGCTGGGGTATCTGTCGGCGTGAAAGTTTCGGTTGGTGTAGCAGTAGCGGTAGGTGTTGGCGTTTCAGTAGGTGACGGTGTCTCAGTCGGCGAGAGATTTATCACGGTCATCGGTGTGGGGGATAAGCTGAGCGTAGGTGTGGAAGTAGACGTCGCTGTGGCTGTGGCCAGGATGCTTTCAAGGTACTTCGAAAGCGTACCTGTGGGTGTGGGGCAATTATAAATATCGGCCGATGATGGGAGAGGCACCGTTTGGTAGTATTGGTCACAAGAGAGGGTGGGTGTTTCGGTTGGAGCGATAGCGATCGCGAACGGGTTTTCAGGCGTCGCAGATGGTGGATAAATGTAGATATAGATAGTCGTTGGAGTGGCAATCTCAGGCTGGGTGATACTTTGCTCAGGCAGGAATGGAGTGGGTGTAGCTTGAATCGGTGCCCCTAACATGATGGCTGGCGAAGCTTGTGTCGGCGTTATCGGTGAGGCAGCACTGCGCACTATTTCCTGCTGGGAGGCGACCGTTTCATTGGCGATGGATGGTTGAGGCGCCATGGCTACTGGCTGAGTTGAGGGCACGAGCGTGCTGCCGAAGATCACCAATGCCAATAATACACTGGCAACGGCGGAAACGATACCAAAAATTGGCGCCAGCTTGAGCGTGGGACGCGCTCGTACAGCCTGTGCCGCAACGAAGTAATTACGCGGCGCCCGTTGCCTGGGCAAACTGCGTAGCATTAGCCTGGTTGAGCTGATCTCATTCAGCTCCTTCTCCAGCTCTGGATTGGCCTTCAAGCGTTGTTCGAAAATGGCGCGATCTTTGCTGCTTAGCTGGTTATCCAGATAGGCTGAGATCAGTTCATAATCGCGCGAGTTCATCTGGTTCTTCATCTTATACCCTTATTCCAGACGAACACCTGCAGGTAAAAGTTCCGCGAAATTATGCAAGCAATCCCGCAAGCGTAACCGGGCGCGCGCCAGCCGACTTTTAATCGTGCCAATGGGTGTGCCAATCGATTCAGCTGCTTCAGAATAGTCCAGACCCTGTACATCTACCATGACTACAGCGGAGCGGAAATCATCTGGCAGGTTATCCAGACAATGCTGGATTGCGTTTTGTAGCTCATGGCGCTGCACCTGCTCCTCCGGACGATCGGTCGGGTCCACAATCCATGTTGGAGATTCGACCTCCTCACCTGCATCGTCCAATGGCTCCAGGGGGATTGTTGGTCGTCGTTTACGCCTTCGCAATTCATCGTAGCACGCATTGGTTACGATGCGGAGCAGCCAGGCTTTGAAGGAGCCACCCCGGAAGGAGCCTAAATGGTTATAAGCTGAAATAAAAGCGTTTTGGGTGGCGTCATCGGCGGATTCTTCTTCGCCGATCATGCGAAATGCCTGGTTATATACCAGATCCTGGTACGCCAAAACCAGGCGATTAAAGGAATCCAAATCACCTCCCCTGGCTGCCTGGATCAATGCAATCTCATCCACATTTGTATTTTAACGCACTTTATTGCTGAAAGCTATTGCTCCAGATGGATAACAGGTTTACAATCGATTTGGAGGTATTCCATGTCTGATTCCGGTCGCAACGTGTTTGGCTCGTGCCTGACGATGACGGTCACGGTTGGGGTGATCCTCAGCTTATTGGTTATCGTAGGGATAGGGGTGATGGTCCTTAGCTTGATGGCAGGTGCCTGAAAGAACGCTTGAGTAAAACATTCGGCTGAAATCTCGCCGGTCGTTGCTAAACCGATGGATATTTCCCCGGGGAAAATGCAGGAGCTCTAGCAAT
>JBGOYO010000321.1:0-4056 GCA_041479715.1 Anaerolineae bacterium | reverse complement strand
TGGTTGAGGGGTCGGTCACCACTCCCCACGAAGCTGAGCGCATCCAGGAAATCCGTAAGCAAGCCAAATCTCTTGTCACCATCGGGGCATGTGCCACTTCAGGCGGTATTCAGGCCTTGCGCAATACAGCCAACCTGGACGATCTGGTCATGGCCGTGTACGAGCATCCCGAATATCTGCACACCCTTCCGACCTCAACCGCCATTTCCGAGCACGTCAAGGTTGACTACGAGTTGTGGGGCTGCCCGGTGAATAAATATCAGCTGGTCGAGGTCATTCAAGCATTGCTGCAAAAACGCCGTCCCAACCTCCCCACTCACAGCATCTGCCTAGACTGTAAACGGAAGGGTATAGCCTGTGTGATTGTTTCATTGGGTATGGCGTGTCTGGGTCCAGCCACCCGCACGGGCTGCGGCGTGCTCTGCCCCTCCAATAGTCGCGGCTGTTATGGCTGCTTCGGCCCAGCCCCCAACGAGGACATGAAAACTGTCCTGGCTGCCCTGGCTCCAGTCGAGCGCTTCCCCGGAGAGGTGAGAGGCCTGCTTACCAATATCAGTAACAATGCACCGGCTTTTCGCCAGGCTGCGGAAAGCTTACCCCCGCTACCTACCCACACCACAGGAGGGCAGTCATGAACCAGGATATCCACATCCCTGCGCTGGCACGCGTGGAAGGCGAAGGAGCGCTGACCATCCGCCTGAAGGATGGAGCCGTTGATGACATTCTCCTGAATATCTACGAGCCGCCGCGCTTTTTCGAAGGCTTTCTTCATGGTCGCTACTTCCAGGATGTCCCTGACATAACCGCCCGTATCTGCGGGATTTGCCCGGTGGCATATCAGATGAGCTCCGTACAGGCTTTGGAGGCTGCTCTTGGGGTAACAATTTCACCCGAGGTTCGTCAGCTTCGCCAGCTGCTTTACTGTGCAGAATATATCGAAAGCCATGCCCTTCACATCTACTTGCTACAGGCACCTGATCTGGTGGGATATGAAAGCGCCCTTAGCCTGGCAGTCGATGCCCCAGACCTGGTTAAAAAGGCACTCAGGCTGAAAAAGATCGGCAATGAGCTGCTCAAAACAATCGGTGGGCGGTCGGTTCACCCGGTCAATACCTGTGTTGGAGGCTTTTACCGCTGGCCATCTGTGGATGCCATTCGTGCGCTTATCCCCGAGCTGGAGTGGGCCGTGCAGGCTTCCATTGAGACCGCTAAGTGGGCAGTCACGCTTAATTTTCCTGATTTCGAGCAGGACTATGAATTTGTCGCCCTCAACCGCATTGATGAATATGCCATTTACGAAGGTGACATCCTCTCTTCCAAAGGAAAACGCATCTCCCCGCTGGACTTCGAAAATCATTATATCGAGACTCATGTTGAACGGTCCAATGCCTTGCACAGTCACACCGTCGAGAACGGCACCTACTTTGTCGGTCCACTAGCCAGGCTGAACCTGAATTTCAAAAAATTACGCCAGGTCGCTCGCGAGACTGCCCGTGCGATCGGGATTAAACCGCCCTTGCGAAATCCATATAAAGGGCTAATCGCCCGTGCCATCGAGCTGGTACATTCATGTGACCTTGCTGTTGAGCTTGCCAACGCTTACCAGCCTCAGGGTCCCAGCTTTAAAGAGATCAAGGTCCGTCCTGGCGAAGGTGTGGGGGTTTCCGAAGCGCCGCGCGGCTTGCTCTACCACCGCTACGTCGTAGATGAGCAAGGTCTGATCCGCTTCGCCCGGATCACTCCTCCCACTGCGCAAAACTTCGCCCAGATGGAAGCTGATCTTTGGGCGCTGGCTCCCATGGTGGTCAAACAACCCCAGGAAGAGGCCTCGCTCTCCTTCGAGCATCTGCTCCGTTCATATGACCCGTGCATTTCGTGTGCAACGCACTTCCTGAATCTGAAAATCGAGCGCTAATGAACGACTCAATCGATGGTGCCGGGAAAGTTCCCCCTGGCGCCATCAAGATTATTGGCATTGGTCAAAGCCTGCGCGGGGATGATGCCGCCGGTTTATCTGCAGTCCGCTTGTGGGTTGAAACCTTCCACGCTGAGGCATTGCCTCAAGGCGTTCAGGTAGAGCTGACAGAACTGCCAGGTATCGGGCTGCTAAATCTGCTGCAGGGCGCCCACTATGCCATCCTGGTGGATGCGGTCCATTCTGGCGTCAGGCCAGGTACTATCCATCGATTAATCGAAGATCAGCTCGAGTCTTTTACAACTGGATCTGGATCAGCCCATGGATGGGGAGTGGCTGAAACCCTCTCACTTGGTAGGCAGCTTGAACCGACCAATTTACCCCCGGAGCTCATCCTGATCGGGATCGAAGCCGGTCAGCTTGATTTGGGGGAAGCGCTCAGCCCCGATGTTGCTTCATCCCTGCCGGAAGTCACCCGGCTGATTGAGCAATATATGAGCGCAGCCCTTACTCATCTAATATAACTCACTCAATATCCCCACGTACCTCTCCCAGGTATCCCAACTCTGCCAGCATACCCAGCACCTTATCGACTGCCCCAGCATTAACCGCCACCGTCGTTGGCCCAAGCGACTCACCCAAAAATCGACTGGCACGCGATTTACGCAGCGCAGCCAGGATATCCTCTGAGACCACTCTCAGGACGACCATCTGTTCGAACCGCGCCTCACTGCCCTGCTTTTCCCAGCGCTCCAATGCCTTGATCAGGCTGGGTGGGACTACCTTGGCATGCTTGGTAAGGAGAGCGATAAGCTGGCTCACCGTCAACCCCTGCTGCCGGGCGCGACCAAGTGAGGCTGGATTGATCCGATATTGGTATTCATCCGGCATCTCCTTCACCCATTCGCAGAAGCGCGCCACCTGGTACCTCACCCGCCGTGGCACCAACCGCCTGGCACTTAACCGGGCATCCGAGCGCACCACCAGCGGTTCTTCTTCCACCGGCAGCCCCTCGGGGGCTTCATCGTTCATCAGCGCTTTTGACCAAGCGGATAGTCGGAATGCGGTCACCTCCTGGTCTGCTTCCGGGCGCGCTAGGTCGAGTACGCCCAGCCAGTGCAGTGGTCCGGTAAGGATATAACGTATCAGCCTGCCGTCCACCTCATCCCAGTGGTCAAACCCGCGCAGATATTCTCCGCTCGTGCTACTGTGGATGAACCAGGAATCGTAATCTCCCGCCAGTCGCTGGAAATCCGGGTTGCGCTGCTTGATTGCAGAGATGAACGAGCTTAGGCTCCACCATGTGCCTGGAGTTATGGTGGTTAAATACTCTATTACCGCCCGCCGTGTAAGAAGTGGGTCATTTTTCCAATTGCCCTCAATGACCAGGTCTGGCAGCAGGCGTAGCTCATTGGTCACGCTACTCTGCTTCCAGGCAATGAAAATCTGCCTCAATGCTTCCTCCCGCCTCGCTTCCAGGAAGATCCGCGTTGGCTCAGGTATTGGTTGGCTGGCATCATCGAGAAGTCCTTCTGCAGTCAGCACAGACTTCATAAATGTGCTGGTTAGAGTCTCTCCGCCGGAAGAAGCGAATCCATCCGGGATATCAATGCCAAGCCGCAGGGCGACTAATAACGTGCAGGCATGGTCGAGAATTCGATCATTTGCCAGGGAGACGCTGGCATATTCCAATGCTGATGCCTGTCTCCCATACATCGCTAAACCGGTTCCTTCCATTGGAGGGATGAGCCGCAACAAATTATCAGGAATATAGGCAAACTCTTCCGGTCCGGTTGGTGTATCAAAGAAAGCCCTTGCTACCAGAGCGCGATACCATAACGATTCAGCTGCTGATACTGGCTGTTCATAGGGACGTTCACGGTCACGTTTCGCCGGACCCATTTCACGCACTTCCCCATACGTGCGTGTAAACTGTGCCCACGGCAGCCGGCCTGCATGCTGTATCAGGTCCACCAGTGCCGTTTTTACTTCCACTGGCAGGCTGGTGACCACTTCCACAAATGTGGAGTCTAAAAGCAACGAATTCAGTTGGATGATTGCCGAGCGGATATCCTGGTTTTCCAGCTCCCTCCCCCACAGTTCAGCGATGATGCGCAAATACCCCAGGTCTCGACCTTGCA
>JBGOYO010000320.1:0-4066 GCA_041479715.1 Anaerolineae bacterium | reverse complement strand
CCTCGGCCTTGTGCCTCTGCTCATCCCGGTTGCCTGGTTCATGATGACCTACCCTTCAATGGTGATTTCCAGGATGATCACACCTGTCCTCAAGAATGTCCTTGCCTGGCGTCTGCTCACTGCCGCTGTGGGTGGGGTGATCATGACCGCTTGGGACCTGGCGATGGACCCCATGATGGTCTCGGGTGGTCATTGGGTGTGGGACAAGGCTGGGGCGTACTTCGGCATCCCTCTGCATAACTATTGGGGCTGGTGGCTGACCTCATTCATCACCTTCTTCCTGTTCCTGTCCATAGCCAGCTTTAAACCTGACCCTGCTGCATCCGCTGAATCTTACAACTACCTGGCCATCTGGAGCTACGCCATCACCGCTATTGGCAGCCTGCTGGCAGACTTCGAATATGGCCTCCCCGGGCCGGCACTGGTGGGTATCTTCGCCATGCTGCCCTGGGTACTGTCGGGCTGGCTGCGGCGCAAACCTGGAGTAGAAGAGAATGAACCTGTCTAGGGTATCTCAAACCGCAATTCTCAGCCTGCTCTGCCGGGTGGTTGCATCGGAGAATGAAAACCCCGTTTTCCACGACCCGATGGCAATTCTGTGTTTGAAAAGGCTGATGTCACTATCCTCACAGGAAGAAAAGGAAAGAATAATAAAGTGGAAGAAAATGTACACTGGAGTGCAGGCCAGGGATGCAAGATCGCGCCTCCAAACAGTGAAGAGTTTCGACCGTATTGCCAATCTATTTATTACCAATCATCCAGGCTGTACCGTAATTAACCTGGCGTGCGGCATTGATACCCGTTTCTGGCGGATTGATAATGGAAACTGCCGCTATGTAGAGTTGGACCTGCCTGAGATGATTGACTTGAAGAGAGAGGTCCTAAAGGACCAGCTCGCCTATGAGCTCATCGGCTGTTCAATCTTTGATACTGCATGGATTGATCTGGTCACTGCAAATGGAAACAGTAATTTCCTGCTCCTTGCCGAGGGCTTATTTATGTACTTACCCAGGCAAGATGCGACAAAGGTTTTAGGAGAAATCGCACGTAGGTTTAATCGATCGCAGCTCGTCCTGGATATGGCCCCCGAAAAATACACCCGGGGATTATGGAAAGGGATTATTTCGCTGGAATCCAGAGCCTGGGGGTTGGATGTTTCTCTCGTTTTCGGTATTAAAAGTCCAAGCGACATCAAATTTTTTGGAAATGGGTTCAAAGTGATTGACGTTATAAAAGGATCTATCGGCGCAATAATAACCGTTTCGATAAACGCAGCGTAACACCGGCTCTAATGGACAGCGGTTACACATTAAGTCATCTGTCCCCGTTAATATTGAGATGCGAGGAGGCTAATTATGCAACCGAAACTCAACGACTTTTCATCGGCAGCGCTCATATCGGCAATTGAAGAAAGCCTGCGAGAATTCTGGGGAAATTGGGGGCGTGCTCCACGCTCTGAATTGTATGAAGGCCCGAACATGATGCGGTTATACACGGGAGTTCCCTACGCTTTCTGCAATGGCGTAATCTGTAACCATTTGTCATCCGACAATATCGACGCACAGATCGATGAAACGGCTTCGTACTACCATGAGCGCAATGCCATTTGGGAGTGGATTGTTGGACCGAATTCAGCTCCAGCCTCTTTGGATAAATCCCTGGTAGAGCACGGTTTGTTTGCTCATGGTGAATCGATTGGCATGGGAATTAACTTGAACGAATTGATTCAGGATATACCTCCAATAGGTAATCTGAGAATTATACCGGTGAGTGATGATGAAACTTTAAAACTATGGGCAAAAACAATGGTTGAAGGCTTCGAGGTACCTGTGTTAAACCCGACCTTTTTCGATTTGGAATGTTCACTGGGTTATCACAATCATTCATATCGCCGATATCTAGGTTTATGGAATGATCAACCCATTTCTACCTGTGCACTCCTCCTTGGCGAGAAAGTGGCAGGGATTTATTGTGTTACTACCCTGCCAACAGCCCGAAAAATAGGAATCGGTGCAGCCATCACGCTGCATGCGCTCCGAGAAGCACAAGCAATGGGATACCATGTCGCTGTACTTCAATCTTCACCGATGGGACGCACCGTTTATCAGCGATTGGGGTTTCAAGAATACTCAGCTCTACGAGATTTTCGTCCTGCGAGATAATGCCTCGAGCCTAAACCCGGCCCCATCTGCTGCCTCTGCCAACTACCCAATCATCTGGAGTTATACCATCACCACTCTCGGTTGCCTCCACGTAGACATTGGATCATCCTGCCCGCACTAGACCTGGATGGTATCCTCACCATCATTATTCTCATTCGTTCCCATCAATCCAGATTGAGTGCCTTGTTCCACCCATTTACCACAACCTGACCGCTACGCTCGATAACGCTGGGATTGTCTCGCTTCGCGGTAAGCTCTAAATTTATGTAATTCCTGTCATTGCCTCAAGAACTTATTAATGAGGAGAAATCAGGCTCAGGGGGTTTCATATAGTTGAACCCGCACCTCATTAAAATCGCGCTCCTGGATGATTTTCATTTCCGATGCAAGCGTTCGCGGGATCAACCCCATTGGATCCGTATACCCGTTATGGCTGTAAACCAGCCAGACTCTCTGCCGCCCGCTCAACAGTGAATTCAACCTGGGTATATCGCTCTCCGTCATCCTTGGTTCCGGTATACCGCTATCGAACAGATCTACGGGAACCCCATGTTTCACTACATCGAGATAATACTGGTTTTCATAAGTTATAAAAGTATAGTCGAACGGGATTTGCACCCACGTAGCGTTGAATAAGATCAAATCATCCTTTTCAACGTATTTTGCGACATAACCGGCAACATTGCTCCAATCCTCTCTTGGCGAGAACCTGAAATAATCGCCGGCAGAAAACAGATTGATTGTAATAAAAATCCCCAGCACTACGATGATAAGAAGGCGAAATCTTATTCGAGCGATACCAGCCGCCAGTATCAGAAACAATGGAATCGATGTCCAGATCAGAGTTCGATCGGAAAAAATAGGTTGGCGGATGCTCACGATCAGCTCACCCAGGAAGGGGATGACTATCAGGAAAACCAGGAATAAGAATCGCGGCATTTTTTTCAAGTAATGCACCAGCCCTAAACAAAGCACCACTGCGTACAGCATCCAGATAAGCATCAAATAGCTGGCTTGACCGGGCATAAATTCATTCAAAAAAGATTTAAGCACCTGGATAACGGTATCCCAACCTGGTTTAGGAATTAAAAACTCCTGATAGACTCTGCCGGCTTGCTGTATATAGGCAAACATCCACGGACTCCATAGTAAGAAGATGCCAATCTGAGCCTTCACCCAGTTCCAAAAAGAGGGAGCTTGGAAGTCGGCTAGAGACTCTGGTTTCTTTATCCTTTGAAAAAGCATCAGACTAAGAACGAAGGTATTGGTAGCTAAAATGAAAAAAGTAGCTGTATTGTGGCTGAGCATGGTCGCAGCCGAGAACACGATAAATGCAACCCATGCCAGGTCTGTCTCAATGGTCTGGATGGGTAACCAACGATGGCGGTATATCCAGGCTCTCCATCCGGTTTGATTGCGGGTCTCCTTCGCAAAGCTGAAATCCCCCTCGGTGTCTGGTTCAGGCAGTCTGGATGTACGCCAGGCACGCAGATATTCCTTAAATTGACTGCCAATGGGCCTGACGGAGCGAGAATCGGTAAGCAGCCTGACCAGTGCATAAATCGCAACGGCCGCATTGAATGTCAGGAAGGTGTACATGCGCGTTTCTTGAGCGAAGCGGATGTTGAATGGCGAAAGCGCCAGAATCACTGCTGCCGCCAATCCCACCAACACACCAGACATGCGTTTACCGATCAGGTAAATAACTGGGATTGTGCCTGCGCTGAATAGTACAGAAAGCAGACGGAGAGAATAAGGCGTAGTCCCTTTGAGTGCTATCCAGTAATGGAGCAGGAGATAATAAAGGGGTGGGTTTTGGTCAATCTTGACAATCCAATGAAGCATATCAACAACACTGTGGTTGGCCACCCACACACTGAACGTTTCATCCAACCATAACCCTT
>JBGOYO010000319.1:0-4076 GCA_041479715.1 Anaerolineae bacterium | reverse complement strand
TCTTCGGTGACGGTGGCCACGGGTTCCTGGGCTTCACCTCTTTTCCTGCTAAATGCCAGAGGGAGTAACAGGAGTGGCGAAAGGATGGCGGTGGTGAGGCGCACAGAAGGCGCCAGGCGCATGGCCCAGGCTTCCGGGTGGCGGGTGATGGCAGCCTCCACCGCCCACTCCAACCAGAACACGATTACCGCCGCCAGGATCAGCACGCCCAGCATCATCACCATGGACGGGAAGGACAGGTCTTTAGGGAAGAAGAGCGCCAGCAGCAAGCTGGCAGCTAAGAAACGTGTGAACAACAGGAGCAGGTTGCTGGCTGCCAGCCATTCCTGAGGGGTATGCAGCAGGCTGACCGCCCGGTTGACTTCTTTCTCCATCTCCTCCCTGAGGGCCAGCAGACGTGCCAGGCTGGCGTTCAGCAGGGCCGCCCGGTAGGCAATGGTGAACAGGTCAAGGCAGAACAACACCAGCAGACCCAGTACGATCAGGTAAGGGTTCACTTCTTGAGCTCTTTGATCACTCTGGCAGGCACCCCCACTGCCAGCGAGCCAGGTGGGATATCCTTGGTGACCACCGCCCCAGCACCAGTCTTGGCGCCCGCCCCCACCTTCACGGGTGCTACCAGCATCGTGTCGGAGCCGATGAAAGCCCCGTCGCCGATCTCGGTGGGGAATTTGTGCGTGCCGTCGAAATTGCAGGTGATGGTGCCGGCGCCAATGTTCACGTCCGCGCCCACGGTGGCATCACCTAAATAGGAAAAGTGCCCCATCTTGGCGCCCGGGCCCAGGGTGGAGTTTTTTACCTCGCCGAAGTTGCCCATGTGCACCCCGCGCGAAAGATAAGCTCCTTTGCGCAGGTGACAGTAAGGACCCATTTCCACGTGGTCTTCGAGCACGGCACATTCGAGAACTGATGCCAGCAGGGTGCAGCTCTCGCCCACTTTGGTATCAGTGATGATGGTGTTGGGGCCAATGACGCAGCCTGCCCCAACCTGGGTGCTGCCTTGTAAGAAAGTCCCAGGCCACAAGATGGTATCCTGCCCCAGGGTGACTTCCGGCTCGATGTACGTGCTCGAGGGGTCGATCATGGTCACGCCGGAAAGCATCCACTGCCGGTTGATGCGCTGCCTCAGCAAAGCCTCCGCCTGCGCCAGATGAAGGCGCGTGTTGATACCGATGACTTCGTCCGGGTCTTCGATGGTGAGGGTGTGGATAGTATGACCAGCTGCCACCGCCATACCCACCAGGTCGGTCAGGTAATACTCGCCTTTGGGAGAAAGGGTGATGCGTTTGAGCGCTGGCCAGAGCCAATCTGCCCTGAAACAGTACACCCCCGGGTTGAGCTCGTGGATTTTCAGCTGCTCAGGCGTAGCCTGGGCTTCCTCAACCACTGCACTCACCTGCCCACGGGAATCGCGAACAATGCGCCCGAAACCGCGCGTCTCAGGTGCGGTGACCGTGAGCATGCTGATAGGGTCGGTGTGTGATCGGGCCAGGTCCACCAGCCTTTGAAACGTCTCGGCTGTGAGCAGGGGCATATCAGCGTACAGCACGAGCACCAGGTCAGTCCTGCCGCTGAGCAGCGCTTCAGCTTGCATCACGGCGTGCCCGGTGCCCAGCTGCGGCTCCTGCAGGGCGTACTCTGCCTGGTCTCCCAGCACCTGGCGCACCTGCTCAGCCGCGTGCCCGATGACCATCACCGGCTTGGTAGACGTCACCTGCCTGGCAGCCTCCAGGGCATACCAGGCCATAGGCTTACCGCAGAGCTTGTGCAGCACCTTGGGCAGGTTGGATTTCATACGAGTGCCTTGCCCAGCGGCAAGGATAACGGCGGTAAGGTTCATCTTCCCTCCATGACAGCAAAACGCAAAGCCGTGTGGGCGTCAGCGGCGAACGCTGACCCACCCAGGTGACTTTGCGTTAATCATACCAGAACTCTCAATGCTAACCAGCTGGGGCATCCGGGCTCGAACCAGAATAAGCAGATCCAAAGTCTGCTGTGCTGCCATTGCACCATGCCCCAAAATCAACGCCCTGTTTTCAGAGCGAGGGGTATTTTATCATATTTTCAAGCTATTCCGCTCGGGAGGGGTTGGTCTTAGCTTGTGATCAAGCAGGCTTATCGTCGTCAGGCGCTAAACCCAGCTGACGCGCCTGATCGTAGGAGAGCACTTCCTTGGTGGACGCGTCTTCAGCGGGAGTACTTTCACCCACACTCTCCCAAAATCCATCCGCTTGTTCTCTGTCACCGGCCTGGGAAAAAATATCTTCCACCTTTGCCAGGGTCTCCTTATCAACCGAGACCTCTGTAGGCATGTCCAGCTTGGGGTGCAGCGGTTCCTTACGATCTGCGGTTTCCTGGGTGATGATGATCTGGAGATCATGGACGGCCAGGTGGATGGTGTGGTAGATCATGCCCAGCTTATCGGGTCCGAAATAGCCTGAAGTGACCACGAACAGGGCATGGTTCATCCCGACAGGTGCCACGTAGATGCACTGGCGCGGGGCAGCGAAATATTGCAAGCTCTCGTTGGTACCCTTGGGCATGGCCTGGGATACCTGCAGGCTAGCGCGGAAGGCGTGCATTAAGGCGGAGAGCAAGCGCGAGCCGGTTGAGATATCCGTCCCACTGCCGGCTTCTTCAACAATCTGACCAGCACTATTCACCACCAGGACCGATACTGCTTTCACCTGCTTCTTCAGTTCAATCAGGCGATCGTAAAGCGTGGATGGCGATTCGTCTTCGGCTGCCTCCTCGCTCGGATTCACGTTTGATACACCGCTCGTCTCTGGAGCGAGTTGGTGGTTGGTGGGAGCTTGATCCTTTACTTTGGGTGATGGGCCGGCTGCCTCGGGAGTGAACTCCAGGCAGCGCTTCACCGCCTCGAGGAAAGCGGAGATATCAAGGGGCTTGAAAAAAAACGCATCCACGCCGGCTTCAGATACCTGCTTGCGCACCTGGACATCATCCACCCCGGTGATCAAGATGATCTTGGTCTCAGGGTTGCGCTTGCGCAGCCTGGGGAGCATGTCCAAACCTGACATGCCCGGCAGGCGGATATCCATCACCACCAGGTCCAGTGGTTGGGATGTGCCGATGAACAGCGCTTCTTCTGCCGAAGGCATATCCAACACCTCGATCTCCTCACCGAGCGTCTTGAGGCTGGCAGTGACCATACGCCGGACTTCGAGGTTATCTTCAACCACCAATACTCGATACGGACCCATGATTAAATCATTCTATCACGGTTTTAAAATCGGAAAAGTTAGTGAGGAAGGCCACTAGATGGAGATAATAGCGATCTTTGTACGATGACCAATTAGTAAATGTGGAAAGACCTGAACTGCAATATAAATCATAAAGATCTATGGAGAAGAGTGCTTCGGCAAAAATCGCCTCCTCCGAAAATCAGCGGAGGCTGGCGCAATGATAATAAAGATTATTCCACGCGCCAACAAGCCAGCAGATGGTCGTGACTGACCTCACGGAAGGGCGGCTCTTCAACCCCACAGATATCCATCGCCACCGGACAGCGTGGGTGGAAGCGGCAGCCCCCCGGCGGGTTACGCGGGCTGGGCACATCACCCTGCAGGATGATGCGCTCACGTCTCAGTGTGGGATCGGGGATGGGTATGGCAGACATCAGCGCCTGGGTGTACGGATGCAGCGGATTGCGGAACAGCTCTTCACGCCTGGTCATCTCAACCATCTTACCCAGGTACATCACCGCCACACGGTCAGAAATGTGCTCGACCACGCTCAGGTTATGGGCGATGAACAGGTAGGTAAGTCCAAACTCACGCTGCAGATCCTTCAGTATATTCAGCACCTGCGATTGGATGGAGACATCCAATGCGGAGACCGGTTCATCTGCGACGATGAACTTCGGGCGCAGCGCCAGAGCACGGGCGATGCCAATGCGCTGGCGCTGACCTCCCGAGAATTCATGTGGGTAACGGCGGGCATGATAATCTTCCATGCCCACCTTGTGCAGCATCTCAATCACTGTCTCGAAGCGCTGGTTGGGTGTACCGATATTGTGGATTTTCAATCCCTCGCCGATCGATTCGCCCACCGGC
>JBGOYO010000318.1:0-4081 GCA_041479715.1 Anaerolineae bacterium | reverse complement strand
GATGAGACTCACGCCTACATCAATACCCTGTTCCAGTATTCCGCCGGAGATAAAGTGACCCTTACCATCAATCGCAATGGCAAGCCGATCCAGGTTCAGGCGACATTGGGTGAATCGGGCCAATAAGGAATTTTACTTGAGTAAAAGTACGAGAAGGCAGAATGATATCCTTCTCGTACTTTTTTTAATCCACTGATGCAAATGATTTCATCCTTCACTAAATCCAAACTTTCTTATGCTATACTTGCGAGCAGCGAGCAATCCAATAAATAATACAGGAGGCAATATAATATGACTGGTTATGTTGGCGACATCGAGAAACTGACCGAAAAGAACGGCTATTTCCGCCAGGTGCTGTATACCGGCAAATATGCCCAGCTGGTCGTCATGTGCCTGCAGCCAGGTGAAGAAATTGGCGATGAAGTGCATCACACCGTCGACCAGTTCTTCCGTATCGAAGCAGGCGAAGCCAAATTCATCTTCAATGAGAAGGAAGAGCATGTTGTCCACGCTGGAGACGCTGTCATCGTCCCGGCCGGTACTTTTCACAATGTGATCAATACTTCCGCTAAGGAACAGCTCAAGCTCTACACCATCTACTCCCCGCCCAATCACCCCGATGGCACGATACATAAGACCAAGGCTGAAGCTGAGACCGCTGAAGCTGCCCACCATCATTAATCCTTCCACAACTTGATCCATCCACCTCCCGCAGCTTTCGTTGCTGTGGGAGGTTAATATCTCCAAACAACTTTATTGAGGAATGCTCCATGCATCGTGGATATATCATCATTATTTTTCTGCTGCTAAGCTCCCTGGCCTGCGGCTTCTTCGGGTTTACCACCCAGGCTCCTCAAGCCACAACATCACCTGTTCCCCAGGTTACCACTACCACGGTACCTGGCACCACCCAGGCCCCTATTGCCCAGGGCACTCCTGCACCCACCTCAGAAACGCCGACGAAGACCCCCTACCCCACGTCTGCGTTGGATACCGCACTGACCAATGAGATCAACCTGATCCAGACCCAGGTGGTCCAGGAACGCGGCCTGCAGCCCAAAGGCCCGGTGGCGGTGGTGCTGCTATCTCCCGATGAGCTGCGCCAGAATACCATCAACGATTATCAATCAGGTTACACTGCTGAACAAGCTGCTGATGATATGATCGAGTTATCAACCATTGGCCTTCTGGAGCCTGGTTTTGACCTGCGTGGGTTCATGATCGACCTGCTCAGTGAGCAGGTTGCCGGTTATTATGATAATGAAACGAAGGAGATGTTCATCGTCCAGGGGCAGGGTTTCCAGGGACCAGAGCGTTTCACCTATTCGCACGAGTACACCCATGCCCTTCAGGATCAAAACTACGATATCAGGAACGGCCTCAACTATACCGATAATGCCTGTAAAGTAGATACTGAACGCTGCGCTGCTATTCAAGCCCTCCTCGAAGGCGATGCCACCCTGTCTCAGACGGCTTGGTATCAACTATATTCCACCGACCAGGATAAACAGCAAATTGCTGATTTTTACAATTCTCTGAAAAGCCCGGTCTACGACAGTGCACCGGCATATCTCAAGGATGATTTCGTCTTTCCTTATAATCAGGGCGGTACTTTTGTCCAGGATATCTATAATCAGGGAGGCTGGGCAGCAGTGGATGCGGTTTTCCAGGATCCGCCGGTTTCCACCGAACAGATCCTGCATCCCAATCTCTACCCATCCGACAAACCCATCCCGGTGACTTTGCCTGACCTGACCAACTCCTTGGGAACAGGCTGGAGGGAGCTCTCACGCAACCAGATGGGTGAGTGGTACACCTACCTGATCCTGGCGCGCGGGGTGAATGAAAAGGCTCGACTGGATGATTCAACTGCCCAATCTGCCGCCGCAGGGTGGGGCGGCGATAATTATGTGGTGCTCCATAACGACGCCACCGGTCAGACAGCCTTCGTGATGAAGACGGATTGGGATACCTCCAACGATGCATCAGAATTTGCTTCTGCTTTCGAGAATTATGCCAGTGCCCGCTTTGGAGTAACCGCTAGCAAGCAGGGTAATACCTCCACCTGGACTTATGATGGCGGCGTGACTAGCTTGTATCTTTCGGGGGATACCACCATCTGGATCACCACCCCCGATTCAGCATCGGTTCAGACACTTACTGGTTTAGTCCAGCCCTAGCGCGGTTATATTAGCCTGCTTGACCAGCGGTCGAGCCAGCGTCGTTCCACCAGGCGGGTGTCTTCCTCAGACATTCGCCTGGTTGCTTCTTCGAATGAGATTGGGTTGCCCATCACCGGCTGCGAATAATTTTCTCCCTCGTAATTGATCAGCGACTCATTCGAGCGCAATTCCATGCTGCTTTGAGTATAAAAAAGGCAGGTCGCACGATCCCCTTCCTCTAGCTGCAGCTTATCCCCGACCGACTTAAACGCAATTGCATGCGGTCCGTTGAATTTCATCGTGTCGGCTGCACAGAAAAGTGCGCTGCCCCCAAATGGCATCTCCAGCCTGCGGTGTCTGCCGGCTACCACCACCCCTCCCCGTATTACCGAGTTAGGGTCGGTAATCATCGTATCGACCAGCAGCGAATCGCGGATATCTGCTCCTGAGGTGATCGAGCTGCGCACGATGATATTTCCTTTACTGTCGCGCTCATGCGGTAGCTGGAACAGTTCTCTCAGGGTCACGCCTTGTTCTGAATCGGTGGTCATGGCCTCCAACGAGCGCCTCAAGCTCAGGTGCAGTCCCCAATCCATCCAGAATGGCTGACCAAAATCCAGCACTTTGATCATCGGTTGCCTGCTGTGACGTTTTTGGAACACGCTCCGCATCTCCTGGATTTTTTGGTAAAAATCCGGCAGGCGAGCCTCCAGCTCGCGTATCCCCCTCTTGCCGATCTGATCTTCGAAGGCTGCCTCTGCTCTCCAATCAGCTTCGGTCTGGCAGGCTAATGCGATCCATGTGTATGGGTCCCAATCTACCCACTTGCCCTCTTCAGGAACATCACCCCGGAACACCTCTTCAGCCGCTTCCATCAGACGATAGCTGAGCCCCAGACTACCGAGATTGACGCCTATCCGTCGGTCCTGCCCACGTCCCGCCAATCTCTTCCGCAGTCCCTCCAGCCCCTGACGGGTGAACTGATAGGTCATTTGGTATGTACGTGCGTCAAACTCCACCCATTCCTTCTCGCGCGCCAGGTCTTCGGTCGGCTCTGTCTGCCACACGAAGCGGATTCCATCGACATCTTCGAAGCTGGTAGCACCGTCCTCCCAGATTTTCCCCGGGATGACTGCCTCATCCCCCCATTTGATCACTACCCCGCGAAAGCCATTGGTCTCCAGGTGGTGCAGCCACAGTGTGGCAGACATGGAAGCTGCATCCACCGTGCACAAGAATACCTCTCCGTTCGAGGCGCACATCGGCGTAGGGAATGCCGGCTTCCGGTTCGTCAGCGCCTGGGTGAACGGGCTTAGCCGCTTACCCTGCCCAAACACCATGTTCATCAAAATCACCGGCGGTTTGGCCGTGCCTTGCAGCGCTTTCTGTATCGCTAGCCAGGCATTTATACTGCCCAGGAAATTCCCTTTACGCGACGACTCCAGGCTGGAGATGATCATTGTATCCCCATCTGCCCTGAACACATCCCGGGCCGTCTTTTGCAGCCTGTCTTGCCAGTAATCCCGGTCTGCCGGGCTGCCCGAAACCACGTTCACCACTTTGGGTCCTTGGTTTGTCTCAATGAGATTGCGATAATTCTTTATATTGGTTTGCCATAACTCAGACATTTTCTCTATCCCTCTCCCTATGTTAAAAATGCCTGGTTATTATAACATTCACCCCTGCACGCCTGGTCTGCCGGTCTGTTCCACACTATGTTCTCCAATCTGGGTCACATGTTTTATTGGATGAAGTTATGCAGGGCAAGGATATTGTGCTGCCAGGTAATCCCCGGCTTGCCTCCTATTTAATTGCGTTGTATCACACAGTGAATAATTCCTGGTGCAGCGAGTTGCTTATTCACCAATTTCGCCGCAAAACCGGTTTTTTGCAGCATCCGCATAACACCGCCCATGCTT
>JBGOYO010000317.1:0-4085 GCA_041479715.1 Anaerolineae bacterium | reverse complement strand
TATTGGCGACGTTAAAGTCACTTGAAAAGATGGGAGTGCGTCTCATCCTATGTTCTACCTGCGTGAACTACTATGAACTGAGCGAGAAGGTGCGGGTGGGCATCGTCGGTGGAATGGCTGACATCCTCGAAGCTCAGCAAAGGGCATCCAAGGTGATTACGATCTGAACGGTGAGCCCCTGGGGATGTTTAGATAAAAAGAGGTGAATGATGAAAAACAACCATATCCGTCTGATCCAGGTCATGGGCATTCCGATCAGTCTTGATCCGTCGTGGTTCCTGGTCTTCGCCCTCATCACCTGGATTCTGGCGGTGAATTATTTCCCGTCAGAGTTCGGGCATTGGAGCGTGCTGCAGTTTTGGGTGGTTGCTGCTGTGACCTCCATCCTTTTCTTTTTGAGTGTGTTGCTTCACGAATTGGGTCATTCGATCGTAGCCCTGCAATATAAGCTGCCTGTGAAAAGCATCACGCTGTACATCTTTGGCGGTGTTTCTGAGATCAGTGCCGAGCCGACCACTCCATTGCCAGAGTTCGTCATCGCTTTCGTTGGGCCCTTCACCAGCCTGCTGTTAGCGCTCTTTTTTTATTTGGTGGAGTTGGTTTTTAGTAGTGTCCCTCCTGTTTATGCAGCAGCGAAATACCTGGCGTACATCAACCTAATCCTGGGGTTGTTCAACCTGATCCCAGGATTCCCACTGGATGGCGGTCGCGTATTTCGGGCGATCGTGTGGGGCATCACCCACAATCTGCGCCGTGCCACAGAGATTGCCGGCTTACTCGGTCAGGGTATCGCCTTCTTATTCATCCTCCTGGGGGTGTGGTTGTTGTTCCAGGGCAACTGGATCAATGGACTGTGGATCGCCTTTATTGGCTGGTTCCTGGAGAACGCAGTAGTAAGTCAGGTTCAGCAAGTGCGTATGCACGATTTATTGACCGGGCACACCGTCGACCAGATCATGAGCCGCAGCTGTGTCATGGTGTCCGCCGACCTCACCCTGCAAGAGCTGGTAAACCAATATTTCCTGGATCGAGGCGAACGCTGTGTGGTTGTTATGCAGAACGAACAGCCAGCGGGCTTCCTCACCCTGCACAACGTCCGCCAGCTTCCCCGGGAGCAATGGATGACCACCACAGTGGCGCAGGTGATGACTCCCATGGAGAAGATGAAGGTCACTACCCCTGATACAGGATTGGTGAAGGTATTGGAAGAGATGGGCAGTGATGGGGTGAACCAGATGCCAGTCATGGCGGATGGTCAGATCGAAGGTATGCTCAGGCGGGAGGATATCGTCAATTACCTGCATACCCTGCAAAAATTGGAGAAGTAACCAGATTTGCTCAGGTTTTCATAGGATAGGAAAACAGACTTCCGGGTCTCAAAGATCCGGAAGTCTGATTTTTATTAATTTGCGTTCTGTTTACGCTCATTTTGCACCAGATTGTTATAGTGTATCTAACGATTAACCCTGGAAATGAGATCGTCAATAGGGGGCAGATAATCAGCCGGGGAAAACAAAAAAAGGAGAGGCTAAAATGAAAAAGTTGATTGTCGTGATCGTTCTGGTTGTCCTGATGGGTCTATTATTATCTGCAGCAGCACCAATACCACCCCCTACCCAAACCCTGCAAGGCAGGCTGCGATGGCAGCGTAACAGCATCTGCGGTGTCTCCGATTATGTCTCCACAGAAGCCATGACCAACGTCTACCTGACAGGGAAGTTCACTCCCACCCGCGGGTTACTCGTGGGATGCCAGGTTACTGCAACAGGGAATTTCTACCGCGCTGGTCAATGTGACTACTTTAATGTCGACGCGTATAAAATTTCGTGTCCAACAGGTTTGCAGCTGGTGGTTGATCACTAAGAGGGGGTTCCAGTAGGAACGGTTCATCCGGGGTGGCGCTATATTGAACAGGTGGTGATCAATCAGACTTCCGAATTACCCAGAATTCGGAAGTCTTTTTTAATTTTGACAAGATAGTAATGGACGTATTTATTTCTGGTTCAGGTTAATCCGCATCTCGACTTCCTCTCCCATCATGGAACCGGTACGTGCAAAGCCATACCGCCTGTAGAACGGTTCGGGACCCTTCTCACCAGGGTGGCAGCTCAGGGTCAGCTCGCGTGCACCCGGCTGGGAGCGTACGTGCTCTAGCAGTAGGTCCATCGCCCTCTTACCAAAACCAAGCTTCTGGTAATGGGCATCGATCATATAGCGCCATAGGAAATACAGCGGCTCGTCCGGGTCGTCATACAGCATCAAGAAACCCACCGGGATCTCATCGGCGTAGATGGCACGGAACCAGGCTTTCGGCTCGAAATATGCCTGGGCGATGGACGCAGCATTGGGAGCGACGAAATGCTTTTGCTCTTCACTCACCTCCAGGTTGCAAATGATGCGCACAGTATCTGCCGTCACTGCGCGCAAGCTGACGTTCGAATTGCGGGTAATGATAGGAGTTTCATCGGTCATATAACTTTAACCTCGCCAGGTTGTCCTGGGATAAGCTGCTCAACCATCAGCTGACCAGGAGAAATGATTTATTACGTTGAGAATTGCATTATTTAAAACGTATTGTCCAACCATTTTAACTTGAGTTTACGATTATAACTGTATATGTTGTAACAATAATCCTCGCTATCCTAAATCCTAATCAGCATCGTCATTTGGCTCATACTTAATTCCTAATTGCTTATCGCTGGCTGCTGACTGCGGACAGCTGACTGCTCCTATCCCCCCATGTTATAATTTTCCCCCTATAAGAGGTAACATGCCTTTCTGGACCATCTTCCTCATTGCTATTGGCCTGGCTATGGACTGTTTCGCTGTCTCCCTCGGGGTTGGGACGGCCGGAACAGCCGTGGGCCTGAGGCCGACCTTCCGTTTGTTTTTTCACTTTGGCTTATTCCAGGCCGGGATGACCCTGCTGGGGTGGTTGGCAGGCAAGACGGTGGTCAATTACATTTCAAGCGTGGATCATTGGGTGGCATTCGGCCTGCTGCTGTTCGTGGGCGTGCGCATGATTCGCGGGGGTCTTCAAAAAGCCAGCGAGGAGCCATCCATCCCGGACCCCTCTCGTGGCCTCACATTGGTCATGCTCAGCATTGCCACCAGCATCGATGCCCTGGCGGTCGGGCTCAGCCTGGCGCTGCTTTCGGTGAACGTGATTTGGGCCGCATTGCTCATTGGCGGAGTGTCAGCCGCTCTCTCTCTGGTAGGTCTGCTGCTCGGGAACCAGCTCGGGATGCGCTTCGGTAAGTCAATGGAAGTTTTGGGTGGGGTTATCCTGATCGGCATCGGTTTACGGGTATTGATCACCCACCTGTTCTAGGCGGGGTATAATTCCTGCAAGGAATTTCCTGAAGGTAATTGAGCAATGTGCATAGTGGCTGTCGAGGCATGATTAATATGCTTGCGTGGAGAAAAACGTTACTCCTGTCAACTGTTATCATGCTTGCATTGGTCCTCACCAATTTCATCATCCAGATCGGTGTAAACCCCAGTTATAAGAATATATCCACCGATAGCGGTACCTTCGCCTACTGTGGTGAAGTGATCCGCAATGGCGGCTTGATGTACCGCGATTGCTGGGATAATAAGCCACCGGCAGTATATTACCTCAACGCGGCTGCGATCTGGCTCGGCGGAGCCAATCCCTTTGCCATCTGGCTCTTCCAGGCCATCTGGCTGACAATTGCTGTCCTGGCGTTTTTCCTGATCCTGACCCAGGTTTGGGAACACACTGGTCTGGCAGCGTTATCCGCTTTCGTTTTGCTGCTGTTGGTTTTATACCCCAATATCTTCATGGGTGGGAACTATACCGAGACATATGCCATCCTACCGGTGGTGCTCTCGATGGGGGCATTTTGGGCATATTTAAAATCAGGGCGCAAGCGCTGGCTGATCGTCTTGGGATTGCTAACTGCGGTTGAATTTCTGCTCAAACCCACCTATATTTCCATCGGTCTGGCGGCCGGCATCGCCATCGCCTATCTCGAGATTAGGCGGCGGTCCTATAAAACCCTGCTGACCAATCTACTAATATTAAGCGTATCCGCCTTGCTGCCCCTTCTGCTGGTCGGATT
>JBGOYO010000316.1:0-4100 GCA_041479715.1 Anaerolineae bacterium | reverse complement strand
TGAATCTCAAGCTCGTGCATTCGTCCATCATGAGCACAGGCGTCATTGGTGCCACCTACTCTCCACTTGATTCAGGCACTCAGCCTGCGCCAGCGGCCGGCTTTCCGCATGCCGCTGTCGGAGAAGAGCATTGATTCAGCTGGAACAAATTATCGATCTATTTTTCCTCTACGATATTAATCTTCCCCCTTAAAACAGGTTGTGTAATTATTCAAAGAATACCAGGTTACTCACCGAAGGATCTCCAAATGCGAAAACTATTTATTTATATGACCATGTCTATGGATGGCTTCCTATGTGGGCCGAATGGCGAGCTCGATTGGATGCTGCGCACTCCGGATCAGGAGCTCAACGATGATATCGTCGCCATCATTAGCTCCGCCGATACTGGTATTATCGGCTACCCGACTGCAATCGGGATGATCCCTTATTGGGTAAATGTTGAAAAAGACGCCTCTGCTTCACCTGGTGATCGCGATCTTGCCAAGGTCATCAATAAACAACACGGTGTCGTCCTTTCTAACACCGAGGTTAAGCTTGATTTTCCTAACTCGGAGGTGGTGGTGGTAAAGAGTGATAATGAGCTCATCGATGCGGTGAATAAGTTCAAAAACCAGCCCGGTAAAAGTATTGGTGTGCCGGGTGGGGTTCGCACTGCTCAAAAAATCGCCAGCCTGGGATTGGCAGACGAGTATCTGCTCATGGTACACCCGGTCGCCATCGGTAGCGGAAAAGGCTTGTTCACCAAGAAGGTCAACCTTCAGTTGGTTAGCTCCAAGTCGTACGGCTCAGGAGTCGTCCGTCTCAGGTACCGATCAGTGTGAGGTGATTAAGCATCAGTATTGTAGTCATTAATACGTCCTTATTTGGTATGCCATGGGAACTGTCGTTCAATTTAAAGTCAATGCGGAGGATTTGTAATGTTCACCAAGATTTCATTAGTATCTGTACCCGTCAAAGACCAGGATGCATCGAAGTCGTTTTATACCACCATGCTGGGCTGCCGCCAGCTTGAGGATCAACCTTTTATGCCTGGCACTCGCTGGATCAGGCTGGAATTCCCGGGAGTAGAGACCAAGATTGTCCTGGTCACCTGGATCGCTCAAATGCCTCCTGGCTGCCTCCAGGGGATCGTCCTGGTAACAGATGATATCGCCAGGACCTTCGCTGAGCTCAGTGGGCGTGGGTTGGATATCTCGCCGATTAAGCAGCAGCCCTACGGTAAGGAAGCTACCTTCAAAGATCCCGCTGGCAATGGATGGGTATTACAGCAGCCTGCTTAGATGGTGAAAATCGTCCATAACAATAATGAATACCTGGGTTTGACCTTTTCAGGTGGAAAAGGTTTTTATTCATCGATCACAAAGTTCTGTTGATTTATCCTAATTGGGTCTGAATAAAATTTCCTTTAATATTTGGAGAGGGTCGCCAGGGACTAAAAATCAAAGATAAATTCATGAAAGGAACAAATACCGATGCGCAAAGTTATTGTATTTACCAGTTTATCCCTCGACGGGGTCATGCAGGCGCCTGGTCGCCCCGATGAGGATCCCCGCGGCGACTTTAAATACGGCGGTTGGGCTGCTCCTTATGCCGCTATGAGCTTCACCAGCAGTGATAGTATGTCCAATGTGGGTCCTCTTCTTTTTGGCCGTCGTACCTACGAGGATTTCTACAAAGTCTGGCCTAACCGATCCGACAATCCTTACACCGAAGTGCTCAATAATGCCCAAAAATTTGTTGCCTCGACTACTTTGAAGGAGCCGCTGCCGTGGGTCAACTCGACACTCCTCAAAGGTGATGTGGTACATGCAGTGGCGGCACTTAAATCCCAGCCGGGTAAGGATTTCCTCGTCATGGGCAGCGGTGCACTCGTCCAGTCGCTCATGCAGCACAATCTGGTTGATATTTACGTGCTTCTGGTCCACCCGCTCATTTTAGGCTCGGGCCGGCGTCTCTTCACCGATGGTTCGGCCTTCTCTGCCCTCAAGCTCATCGATGTTAAATCGACCCCGACCGGTGTGGTGATCGCCACCTATCAGCCTACCCCGCCTGCCTGATCTAATCATTTGAATACTATTAAGCCAGTTATACTATACCCCCGCCTATACCAATCGCATTTTCTGCGCTCATATTGCCCGCCAAAGCGGGAATATTTTTCGTGTCTTTCGTGCTTTTATTCGTGATTTTCGTGGTGCAAAGTCTCGCGCGATCTGGATTATCTGGTGATCATTTCTTGTTGTTTCTTCGCTTCCATCTCAACCTTCTTACTCACTGTTTTGATGAATTCCCCTATCCTTTCTATCGCCTCCCGCCCTTCCGGCAGGTAGCTTGCAGCAAACTGCCACACGTGCTGCATCCCTGGCCACACCTCCAATGTGACCTCCACACCTGCCTCCCTGGCGCGTTTAGCAAACGATGTCGAATCAGTCAGCAATACCTCGTCCGATCCAACCTGGATAAGTAGGGGAGGAAGACCATGCAGGTCTCCGAACAGGGGTGATGCCATCGGATCGTACGGATCATGGTCTCCCAAATACAATGGTCGGATTTGCTCCGCCATGTAAGGGTTGAGCACCAATTCTCTTTTGGAGTTGGCTTTCCAGTTTTCTTCGCTGCGGGTCAAATCGGTGGCGGGCGATAGACACACGGCTCCTGCTGGCAGGGACTCACCCTGATCACGGAGGGTAAGCAGTAATGCTAATGCCAAACCACCGCCTGCTGAATCCCCTGCCAGGAAGATTTGATTAGGTGAAACACCCTGTGCCACCAGCCATGAATATGCGGTCATTGCGTTGTTTAGAGCGGTCGGGAATGGATTTTCGGGTGCCAGGCAGTAGCCGATGATCAGAGCGCGTGCCTGCGCTGCAATGGCGATATTCCCTGCCAGGTTGCGGTGTGACTTGATCGAGCCAGTCAGGTAATATCCACCGTGTAAATAGAGGATCACTCGCCCACCGGTCACTTGACGCGGGGTGATCCATTCTCCTACCACACCATTGACATCTACCGGTGTGTGTTCGAGCTCGCCCAGGGGCTTGAACCTATCTGAAAATGCATCCAGCCCAGCCCGCTCTTTATCCAAATTGATCGTTTTCGAGGGTGGGGATATTAACCGCTGGCTCTGGAGATAGAGAAAAAGCAGAATTGCTTGAACACTAGGCATCCTCTCACCTCCTGGTCGATTCACCGGTGAAAATTATTCAGAAAACGTTACCATCTACCGATGCAGAACCTGTACCAGATTCTTCGGCTATAAATATACAACAGTCAGCCGGAATATATCCTTCTGGATCAGGATTTATCTCGATACCACTAAAATGATATTCGATCTCAGCCAAACTTTTTCCTATTCCCACTAGAAATAATAATAATTATAACCATATACCAGGTGAAAATAATGCCTGGACCTGGTAATTGTCCGTGGCTGGCTCGTGCCAGTGAGTGTGGCCTCACGGTTGCGAACCACCCCTCCAGCGGAGGGGTGGTTGTTGTGATATAGGCTGTAGATTCAAAAACTTTCTAGACACTCTGGTTTATCACTTCTATTATAAAACCGTGGAGCGGCTTCGGTTTGATACCAGGTGGTTATGGACCACAAAGAACATCTTATCTCAATCCTTTCTACCCGTTCACCATTGGATAAAATCCGATGACAATATTGTCAAACCCGCAGGACGTGTTTCTAAAAATTAGCCGGTGGATAAAACCACCGGCGTAACAGCGTAACTAATGCGCATAGCTCTAGTAGTTTCCAACCACCGGCGCAAGAACTTGACTTCTGCGTATAGACCCGTCGGTTTCCAACCATTGCTAAGGTAACTACCTGTGAATCATCAGTAGATGTTCGTATTTACGAACATTATCCCGCCTTCTTCAACACCCTCAATGCCCTTAATGTAACCCATTTATTCGGTTGCTTTTTCTCCCCAAAATTCAACCAGGTTTTTCCGGTGTAATCATATTCCAGCTGCCACCGACCCTGGTCATCTTGTTTGCTCCGGATGAGCTCGAGCGTGTTAGTCAGCCGTGGGTCCTTTCCATATCCCAATGCCACCAACCCCTCGGCTACCTGTAGCAGGTCGGTGACGTAGAAAACC
>JBGOYO010000315.1:0-4105 GCA_041479715.1 Anaerolineae bacterium | reverse complement strand
TGATGCCTGCTCGCCTGATGTGCTATCAACCACTTCCCACACCATCCACATCGCCACGGGTAAAATCACCTGACCAGCCAGTTGTGCATATCGCCCCCAATTTATATAATAAGCCGGCATGGGCGAGAGTAGTCCAGCAGCCAGAACGGCAACCACACCAGCTATGCGGTTGCCATGAGTTAGTCTTACCATTAATGGGTATAGCGCCAAAGGCGCAAATATGCTTAAGACCTGTCCGAAATAAAGCACCGCTTGGCCACTGCTAACCCTGGTAATCCATGCCAGCAAGGCCGCGCCAAGTGGAAAACCATAATGCATGCTGAAAGTTTTATAAGCCGCATAGGGCAGCCAGGAATTAAATAATCCCTGGTTATCCAGGATTAATTGGGTGATTTCGGTGTGGTGGAGCGAATCGTTCCACATCGGCTGGTCCAACCCTCGCATAGCCCAGAACCGTGTGAAGAATATCAATCCCAAAATAATGATTAAGCCTAAATCTGGCCAGAACGAATGTTTATTATCCTTTTCTTTAGCGCCATCGCGCGGTGAATCACCAATAGACTTATTTTTAGAAAATTTGTGTCTGTTTCGCCAAACAATAACGATCAACCCGATGATCACCGGTATCCAGGCATACCATCGTCCTAATTGAAGATGTATCAAATAAGTAGCCAGCACAAATAATATATAGAAAGTTAGAGAAACACCGATCGAAAGGGGTAGCTTCTCAAATCCCGAGAGGTCTTTCCATCCTCTCCATACTAAACTCATCAATGCCCACCCTGGGATGGTAAATAACAAAATACTCACCAGGCAGATCATCAGCCATTGTGCCAGCTGTCGTAATATCCTTACGAACAATGCTTCGCGATCATATTCCAGGCTAAATGTAAGTTGCGTTTCGACAGGCTCATGGTTCTGGTAGGCTGCACCGTTTTGATACACGTCTGCTGGTCCACTTCCAGCATCCACACTGCCTTCTCCATCGATATTCAAGAATGCATAGTAATACTGGTTATTAGATTGGGTAATTTGGGGAAAGTCGAAACGATAGGATCGTCGTGAAGTTATTTCTGGTAGGGATATTTTTACCGTAGCCAAATCAGTCAATGACGATGGATCTGACCTCAAATGCATTGTCAGGATACCGGTTCCAGGCACCTGCGGTTTTAGCAATAAGTGAACTGCTTGTAAACCTGAAAACTCAGCGACAAACGTTTGACCGATGGAGTTTCCCGAATTGATTGTTATCCATTGGTCTGTTGAACCCTGGTCGGTTACTATCCATGGGGAACAGCCTGTTAGCAAGAATAATATCACCAGGCAGATGAAAATAAGGGAAAACTGCCTATACTTCATCGCCGATCAGCCGGTACTGTTGGTTTCGTCGCTCGTGTGTTTGTAGTCTACCTCTAAAAAACGAATCCGATATAGCAATTCTTCCAATATTTTCCGGTTAAATCCAATTAAATCTGCCAATAATCCGATCAATAATACCTGGAAGCCTACAATCAATAACACTGCTGCCAGGATCACCGATTGCAAGTGTCCACTTCCTTGCCCGATAAAGTAATAATACAAAAACCTGCCTGCCAGTGCTAATCCACTTACTATGAAAATACCACCAAAAATCGTAAATACGCGTAGCGGACGGTACATGGCATAAGATCGGACAATGGTTGTGCTGGAATTCGCCAAGTAGTGGGGGACACTTTGGATCAGTCTGGAAGGTCGGGTCTGCGGATTCGTCCGGATTTTAACAAATTCCACCGGCATCCGGCGTGCACCTGCCTGGATCAGGGTTTCCAGAGTATAGGAATAATCATTCAGCACCAGGGTACGAAGCGCAGCTTCTCTGCTCAGCGCCCTGAACCCGCTGGTCGCATCCGGGATATCCATACCTGAGATTTGCGTCACCACCCAGCTTCCGGTCCGTTGGAGCAATCGTTTAACTGGTGAAAAGTGCTCTGAAGTAGCCACCCCGCGGTCTCCAACGACGATCTGGGCTCTACCATCGATAATCGGTTTGACCAATAGGCTTATATCTTCTGCGTGGTACTGGTTATCTGCATCCGTGTTGACAATCACGTCTGCACCTTTTTTCAGGCAAGCATCGAGCCCACTGGTAAAAGCCGCTGCCAGGCCCATATGTGTTGGAAGGCTCACCAGATGATTCGCTCCAGCCTCAAGTGCAATCGCTGCTGTCCCATCATTGCTCCCGTCATCAATCACCAGTGTTTCAATCGTATCGAAACCCTCTAAAACTGTCGGTAATGATTTAATTGTGTCGCTGATTACTTGTGCTTCATTATGACAGGGGATTTGGATGATCAGCTTCATATCTAAAAGTATACCATTTTAATCTCTTGTGTTTTTAAATAGTACCGATATACTATTACTAATGAACACCAGCACATTTGGCTCGATTCCTTTCATCGAAGGAATTTCAACTTCTAGGCCTGAACCATTATCGCGCTACCTCCCCCCAATCAATAATGGGGTTGTCTCCACATGGTTGAGAAACAACTTACCGCAAGGATCCTGGACCTTGGATCCTTTCTGCGCATCGCCGAAGATTGCCCTGGAGGCAGCTCACGCAGGATACCGTATTCTTGTCACAGCGAATAACCCCATCACCAGGTTTTTACTCGAGACGCTGGCCAACCCCCCCACATCAGATGAGTTAGAGGCTGCCCTCGCCGTACTCTCAGCGTCTTATATCGGCGATCAGCGTATCGAGCCGCACATTCGTTCCCTTTATGACACTACTTGTGTCCGCTGCGGGCAGGTTATCTCGGCTGAGTATTTCATCTGGGAGCATGGCAATCCTTCGCCATCCATTCGCAGCTATTCCTGCCCGAACTGCGGTGATTCCGGAGAACACCCTTGCACTTCTCAGGATATCGAGCTCTCCGGTCGATATTCGAGCAGTGGCCTGCACAAAGCGCGGGCATTGGAACGTGTTGTATCGGCAACGGATCAAGATCGAATCCATGTCGAGCAGGCGCTATCAGTTTATATCCCCAGAGCATTATATGCTTTGATCACGATTATTAATAAGATAGAAGGCTTGAATATCTCTCCGGATGGTCAAAATCATTTATCTGCCTTACTGCTATACGCATTTGATCAAGCAAATGCGATGTGGAGACCTGCCAATCAAAAGGAGCGACATCGGCAGCTGACGATCCCCCGCCATTATCGGGAAAATAATATCTGGTTAGCCCTCGAGGAAGGGGTCAAATTATGGAGCACAAATGACTCCATCGATGCCAGTCCGCCCATTATAGTGACCACATGGCCACTCCTGCCGCCTTCATTGGGAGGGATTTGCATTTATGAAGGCAGATTTATTTCATTAGTTGATTCGCTGAAGGATATAAAAATAAGCTCAGTATGCACTGCTATTCCGAGGCCAAACCAGGCATTTTGGACCCTATCTGCCTTGTGGGCTGGTTGGTTGTGGGGTCGCGACGCCGTGGGAGCATTTAAGAGTGTCCTACGCCGGCAGAGATACGATTGGGCCTGGCATACCACCGCCCTTTCGTCTGTTTTCAAGCAGATGGTAAATATCCTTGAACCAGGCACTCCGATTATAGGTTTGATCGGTGAAGCTGAGCCTGGTTTTATAGGTGCAGCACTGGTTTCCGCTGGTGTGTACGGATGTCGCCTGGAGAGTCTGGCCATCCGTCCTGAGGCAGAACAAGCCCAAATCACCTGGCGGGTCGATAAAACACATGAGTTTCCTCAAGCTGCTGTATTAGCTCCGCAGGCAGCTATACAATCGGTAAAACGGTATTTGGAGTTGAGCGGAGAGCCTGAAAGTTATCTAAATGCAATTTCAGCTGCTTTTCTGGGTATAACCCATTTATGGAGCTCCTCCCCTGAGGTTCATCCAGGCGGGCTGTCGGATTCTATTGATCCGCCAGTCAGACATAATGATTCAGGCGAACAGGCTGAGCCGACGCCATCCATTATCTACGCCTCCACTTATAATACCGCTCGCGAGGCGTTATCTTATCGTTCAGGCTTCCTCCGCTACAACCTCCAGGACGCATCTAATGTTGAAGCTTCAGAAAAGAATCTTATGTCTCAAAGCACATTC
>JBGOYO010000314.1:0-4156 GCA_041479715.1 Anaerolineae bacterium | reverse complement strand
GGTAGCATAATGCCACCGCTCCCGATCTGAAAACCTGGCTTCTCAAGTATTTCAGCTTCAATCCTCCGTCAATCCCCTGGAACAATGCTTTTCCAGCTCCGATTGCCACCGGTTGTATCACCAGCTCGATCTCGTCCACTAATCCATTGCGGATAAAGGTCTGGGCAAGCGTAGCGCCTCCTCCAAGGAGGATGTCGCCTCCAGGTTCAGATTTCATCTGGTTAATTTCTTCGGGGATCACTACTTTCAACACGGTTGTATTCCAACCTACGTTCTGCAGAGTGTTCGAAAACACGATTTTGGGCAGTGGGTTGAGGGCATTGGCAAAGTTAAGCATGCTTGCGGTAGTGTTGGGATCGTTACTGGCAGTCGGCCAATAACTTGCCATAAGCTCATATGTTACCCTGCCATATAGGATAACTCCGGCATTTTTTAGTAACCTGGCATAGTACTCATGCAGGTCGTCATCTGCAATCACCCAATCCAGCTCACGGTTTTGTCCTTCTATGAACCCGTCTAACGTGATCGGTATGGAAAAAATTACTTTACGCATTCAACCCTCCTGCCAAATCTTCTAACAATCACTTTAATTCCTATCACCCTAGGGTTTTGCCGTCTCAGGGTTAAAATCTATCTTTTCAGTGTCAATCCATCCCAGGCGGTGGAATATATTCGGATTTATATTATCCATAAAGGAGTATTTTAGAACCTGCAGCATATCGTGTCAAGATATATCTGATTAATATTTGATAAACATGGGCAGGACGATTTGCCATTATTGATATTTCTCTGATACCGATAAATCGATTTGGGCGATGGTACCACTGCCACCGGAGCCGTTGTCAGCCATATATATCCAGATGTGGGGGTTTTAACGGCGACAGTCACCGCCAGCAATGCTACCGGCGAGGTGAGTTCTACCACTATTGTTCATATATTCACGTTGGCTACAACCAGGTATTTTTGGATGCCTATTCTGTGGCGTGGAGGGTAAGGAAGCTGTCATCCTGTATCGCGATTGTTTTTAAGCGATATGCGATTGTCCCAGTTGAGTCTCAGGGGAGGAAGTTTTGCGGTTTGTGCAACCCCATGCCTCGCGAGCTTTATTTATAAGCGAGGGAAGCAATCTCTTCCAAGCACGAGAAGGCTATCTACAAACGGCAGCCCAATACCCGCACAGTAAAACCCTCCCCTGCTATCAACCAGGGGAGGGCAAGTGTGGGGGATATCTTCGGCGGCTTTTGCTATTTCTTGTTATTTGCCCCCACCTCTAGTTGGCGGTGATATTTGAGCACCCCAAGGTTGGCGAAGCTTCCTTTTGCCAGCTTGCCATCTTCATAAATGGGGAAGGTATGGTCAGAGTCTCGCAGTTGTTTAAGTGTCTGCGCCAATCCGATCGTTCCGAACTCACGCGTACGGGTGCAGTGATCCAGGTCGATCACTTCAGTCAAGATGGTCTGGTTGGTGGAAGCTTCCTGCAAGATGCGCCCATCCGGATCGATCATGGTGGAGCGCCCTCCACCCCAAGTGCCCACACCATTGACACTAATGAAGTAGCACTGGTTGAATATAGCATTCGCTCGGCACATTACCAGCTCCAGCTCACGGTCGGAGGTTGGCGTTAGAGTGGGCTGGAGGATGACTTCCGCCCCCTGCCACACCAGCGTGCGCGCCACCTCTGGGAACCACATGTCGTAGCAGATGCACAGTCCAAAACGCCCTACATCAGGGATATCGAAGACACAAAACTCATTACCAGGTGTGACACCGTCCTCGTATGGCAGCCAGGGGAACATCTTGCGGTATCTACGTATGATCTCACCCTGCGGAGAAATCACCAGCGCGGTGTTGTATAGCTTATCCCCATCCATTTCATACATACTGCCGGGCACAAGCCAGCGGTTCAGGCTGCGAGCCAGGTCACACAGGCGTTGAGTAAGCTCACCCGGCACTGGCTCTGAATTCTTGACCAACCAATCCCGGTCGTGCGAAGTGACGAACTGGTCCAGGCCAGGTACCACCAGCTCATGGAACATGATCAGCTGCACCCATGGGAAGGATTTGGTCAGGTTGGTGGCAATCTCGCTCATCTTATTTACGGTCGCTTGTGCATCGAAGGCAACTACCTGCATTTGTACTCCGGCAATCCCAAATAAACGGCTCATAACATCACTCCTCATCTACCATATGGCAGGCAGCCGTGTGGCTTCTTCTAACCTGCCTCAATATCGGTTCTTGCTGCGTGCAAATTTCCTGTGCCAGTGGGCAGCGTGTATGGAAGCGGCAGCCTGATGGTGGGTCGATTGGGCTGGGCACATTACCTTCCAAAACGGTAAGCTCACGTGGGTTGTCCACATCCGGCAGTGGGATGGCACCGAATAACGCCTGGGTATAAGGGTGCAGTGGTGAGGTAAAAATATCCTCCGCCTTGGCAAGCTCCACCAGTTTGCCCAGATACATCACCCCGATCCGGTCGCTGATGTGCTGCACCACGTTCAAATCGTGTGAGATGAATACGTATGTCAGCCCATGGCTCTTCCTCAGGTCATCCAACAGGTTGATGATCTGCGCCTGGACGGAAACATCCAGTGCGGAGGTGGGCTCGTCCAGTACTAGTAACCTTGGGTTGAGTGCCATCGCCCGCGCTACTGCTACACGTTGGCACTGACCGCCCGAAAGCTCGTGCGGAAAGCGGTCAAGGTGCTGCCTTCCCAACCCCACCTGCTCGAGTAGCCCGATAACGCGTGGTCTCAGCTCGTTCTTCTTGACAACTTTGTGGGTGACCAGCGGCTCTGCCACAATTTGCTCGATCTTCATCCTTGGGCTGAGCGAGGATAGTGGGTTTTGGAATACGATCTGCATCTGTTGGCGCATATGCCGCATGGCATCACCCTTGAGCTCGCCCAAGTCCTTTCCGTCAAATAACACCTGTCCGGATGTAGGCTGGAGCAAGCGCAACAGTATGCGCCCCATGGTGGTTTTTCCGCAGCCTGATTCACCTACCAATCCGAACACCTCACCCTGCTCGATCGCCAGGTTTACTCCATCCACCGCATACACGTAGCGGATTTTACGCGTCAGCCATCCTCCCGGCAGGCGAAAGTATTTCTTGAGGTCGCGCACTTCCACCAAAGGTGTCATACCTTTTCCAGCTCCACTATTCTGGAGCGATCGACCAGAAAGCACGCGCTGTAGTGACCTTCATCAACTGGATAGAGAATTGGAACTTCCTGTGTGCAGCGGTTGAAAGCAAATTTGCACCGGGGAGCAAACGCGCAGCCAGGCAGCGCTCCCGGGTTCGATGGCACTATCCCGGGGATGACTGCCATCTTCTGTCCGCGCCCTCCAGGGCGTGGGACCGCATTGATCAGCCCTTGCGAATAGGGGTGCTGCGGGTTCTTAAACACCTGGCGTGTGGTCCCAATTTCCGCCACCCTGCCTGCATACAGGATCACCAACCGGTGACAGGTCTGTGCAACCACCCCCAGGTTATGCGTGATCAGGATGGCTGATATGTCGAATTCTTTTTGCAGCTCTTTCAACAGCTTGAGGATTTGCGCCTGGATGGTTACATCCAGAGCCGTTGTAGGTTCATCCGCAATCAGCAGGCGGGGGTGGCATGAGAGCGCCATGGCAATCATCACTCGTTGCTGCTGACCCCCCGATAGCTGGTGCGGATAACTTTCCAAGATTCGTTGTACATCCGGAAGACCGACTTCCTGAAGCATTAATGCAGCGTGTTTTTTAGCTTTGTTTTTGGAAAATTTGGTGTGCTGGCGGATAACCCGCACCATCTGCTCACCCACGGTGAATACCGGGTTGAGCGAAGAGCTTGGGTCCTGGAAAATCATGGCAATCTGGCTGCCGCGTGCTTTCTCCATCTCTCCCTTGGATAGTTTCAATAGATCTGTCCCATCGAGGATGATCTCGCCGTGCGTGATGCGTGCCGAACGCGCTAGCAGCCGCAGGATGGTCAACCCGGTGACGGTCTTACCACAGCCGGTTTCTCCCACCAGTCCTAGCACTTCCCCTTTTTGCACGTCGAAGCTGATGCCATTCAAGGCTTTCAGATCACCGCGCGAAGTCTTGAACTCGAGGTATAAATCTTTGATTTCCAGCAAGGTGCTCATCGGTACTGCCTGGGGTCGAAAATATC
>JBGOYO010000313.1:0-4167 GCA_041479715.1 Anaerolineae bacterium | reverse complement strand
TTCGAATCCTTTTTGTCTTTTTCGTTGGAGATATTTTTTAGCCACTTAGGGTGTTTTTCTTGACTGTTATGTTTTTAAAAACCGAGTTCTTGCAGGAGAGTCTTTTTTTTCAAAAACAAATGATATCCTTACCGGCACCAAAATAATCTGTTCGCTAAACCAAAAGCCTGCTTGGTTCGGTATTACAAACGTAGTGTCGTAATCCCCCAGACCTGAGTCTACTACCTGTCGAACTAATAACCTAATTACCTGATCTCCTGATCTCCTGTTCGAAAGGTTGCTTAATCACCTAATTACCTGATCACCTAATCACCTAATTGCCTGATTGCCTGATTACCCAATTACCTGATTGCCGGACATCGAGTGATTTTCTAGATGTGATTACCTACTTGCCTACTACACCCACCAACCCCAGTTCCGGCGCGATCGTCCTCATCGCCAGGATTACGTTGCCAACGTGCTCCCACAGCTCGATGTTGAACTCCTGTGCCGCCTTGGCGATCTCATCCCGGTTTGCTCCCGCCGCAAAAGCCCGATCCTTCCACTTTTTCTTTACGGATGATGCTTCCAGGTCATATAACGACCTTGATGGTCGCACCAGTGCCACCGCGGTTATCAACCCCGTGACCTCGTCACAGGCGTACAGCGCTTTTTGCATTGGAGTTTCGCGTGGCACCCCCGTGTGGTCCGCATGGCTCAAAATAGCCCGAACTATCTCATCGGGAACGCCTCGCTCACGCAGGATGGGTGCCCCTGCCACGGGGTGTTGTTCCAATGTGGGGTGGATCTCCCAATCGAAATCGTGAAGGATGCCTGTGATCCCCCAAGTATCTTGGTTTTCACCGAATTTCGCCGCATAAAAACGCATCGCAGCTTCCACTGCCAGCATATGCCTTACCAGGTTTTCATTCTTTACGTAATCATGCACTATTTGAAGCGCTTCAGATCGGTCCATGCTGTCTCCGAGATTAGATAAGATGATAAACTTCAGCCGCCGGATTGACCTTGAATCTCCGGGAAAATCGGTTCAGGCTCTCCCAGTACCGGTTTTGGTCGAAGGAGATGCACTTCAACCAGCGCTGTCAGCGTTGCTGGCAGCTCCCGCAGGTTCCAATACACTAGTGACTGTTGACTGTATTCGTGCCGGTCGGAAGGTACCCCGATCGCCTTCAGTCCCAGGACATTGCATGTGTAAAGAGCGCGCGGCAGGTGGAAACCCTGGGTCACGAGGATCGCCTTATCGAGACCGAAAATAGCATGTGCCCTGTAGCATGTGTCATACGTCCGCCGGCCGGCGTAATCCAGCACGATCGCATCTTCAGGCACGCCCAGGCTGAGAGCATACTCCCGCATCGCCCCCGGCTCATTGTAATCCAGGTAGCGGTTATCCCCGCTCATCAGGATTTTTTGCACTTTTCCAGAGAAATACAGCTCTGCAGCTGTTGCGATTCGGTCCCTCAGCACGGTGGTTGGGGTGCCATCGCGCCACAACCCCGCTCCAAATACGATTGCCACCGGTGTGACTGGCACAGATTGTGATGAATAACTTCTCGGGATGGCAAACAGTGCCGTGATCAGGCGCGGCAGGATTAGAACCACCGCCCCCATCAAAATGGCGATCTTTATAAATCTGATGATGACTCTAAAAGCTTCTTTCAGCACCCGGCTATTCTACCATGAACGTATTTTCAGCATTCTAGCCCGTCACCTGCTGACCTTCAGAAGTAAATTCCTCTTCCATATAGGCTGCCAAGCGGTTACAATCCTAGACTATGAAAAATGGTGAAGAAGCCTACAAGGCTGCGCTAGAATACTTGTACAGCTTTGTAGATTTCAGCATGCAAAAAGCCGATACCTACTCGCCTGCCCGGTTCAAGTTGGAGAGGATGCAGGCCTTGGTTGCCTCAATGGGTGATCCACAGGGTGCCTATCCCACCGTCCACATCGCCGGAACTAAAGGGAAAGGCTCGGTGTGTATCCTTTGCGCCACCGCCCTACATGAAATGGGATATAAAGTAGGTCTGTATACATCCCCCCATATGGATGACTATGCTGAACGTATTCAGATTGACGGCGAGTTCATCCCCCATGCCGACCTGGTGGAAATGGTGGAAGCCATCAAACCGTACGTAACCCTCATCCCCGAGATAACAACCTTTGAAATCACCACTGCCTTGGCGTTTATGTATTTTCATCAGCAAAAAGTCGACGCCGCCGTCATCGAGGTGGGATTGGGCGGTCGTCTGGATGCTACGAATGTACTCAATCCGGTCGTTAGTGTCATCACATCGATTTCCTATGACCACACCCAGCTTTTGGGAAATACCCTCACGCTGATCGCTGGCGAAAAAGCCGGTATTATCAAGCCCGGTATCCCGGTTGTGTCCTCACCGCAGGAAGAGGAAGCCCTCCAGGTGATCGAGCGTGTTTGCCGTGAAAGAGGTTCAGCTCTCACCCAGGTGGGCCGGGATATTCTTTATAAAAGTGTATCAACAAGTCTGGAAAGTCAAACGATCCAGGTGTGGTCCGCAGGTGGAAATCGAAAAAGTCGACTGGCGTTTTCCATCCCGCTGCTGGGAGCGCACCAGGCAGCGAATGCAGCTACGGCTTATGCCGCCTTAGAAATTTACGATCGGGATGGCTTGAAGGTCAACCGTGATGCGATAAAATGCGGCTTCTCGAAAACTTTCTGGCCCGGGCGTTTCGAAATAATACAGAGAAAGCCCCCTGTGGTTCTCGATTGCGCTCATAATCGCGATTCGGCACTAAAACTGCACCTCACATTGGATGAATATTATCCCGGAAAGCACCTCATTTTGGTTTTTGGAGCATCTGAGGATAAGGATATCCAAGGGATGTTCACTGAGCTGATGCCGTTGGTTAAAGAGCTGATCGCGGTCAAATCATTTCACCCACGAGCTATCGATCCGGATGAATTGGTCGAAATGGCTCGTAACTTCGGGCAACCCGTAGCATCTATCGAGGATATTCCCCAGGCCGTTGAAAAGGCCTTGCAGTTGGTTGGTGATGACGACCTGGTGTTGGTGACCGGTAGTATATTCGTCGTAGCGGAAGCGCGCAAATACTGGGAGAGTAAAGCAAAGATTAGGAGTTATTGATGAAAGATAGTGATTGGTATTATCGCGATGAGGATGATGATTTTGGCGAAGCCGTCCATCGTCGTACTGAAGAGTTGTATAAGGTGCCGGATGCCTCTCTGGATACAGACGGCTTGATCGAATGTCCGGTGCTGCCCTTGCGCGACTTGGTGATCTACCCTCACATGGTGGCGCCGGTATTTGTCGGTCGCGAGTCTTCCCTGCTCGCCATCGAAGAAGCCCAGATGGATAATCACACCGTGATCGCCCTGACTCAGCGTGATTCGACCATCGACAATCCAAAAGTTGGTGATTTTTTAACCATCGGCGTGGAAGTTGCAGTCGGGCGTCTGGTAAGCATGCCAGATGGTTCGAGCTCAGCCCTCGCCCAGGGGCGGAGACGGCTGGAAGTAGTCGAATTTTCCCAGCAGGAGCCCTTCATGGTTGCCCGGGCGCGTCCTTTATACGAGACCACCCGTTTGGACCGAGAGATCGATGCCACCATGCGCACCGCTCTCGAGTTGTTCCAGAAGTGCGTCCAGCTCAACCGCAGCCTGCCTGATGAAGCCTATCTGTATGCTCTGAATATCGAAGAGCCCGGTTGGCTGGCTGATATGATCGTAACCACCATTTCCCCACCCATGGAGGAGCGCCTGAAACTGCTCCAGATGCTTAATCCATCTGAACGGCTGAAAAACGTGGTTACCTTGTTAGCCCAGGAGGCCGACGTTCTCGAGCTGGAAGACCAGATTCACACCAAGGCTCAGAGTGAGGTCGACCGCACCCAGCGTGAATTCTATCTGCGTGAGCAGATGCGGATAATTCAAACCGAATTGGGCGAATCGGATGCCTGGGTGAGAGAGATATCAGACCTACGCAAGCGTGTGGAGGGCATCAGCCTGCCCGAAGAAGTCATGCTGCGTGCGCTTAAAGAAATCGATCGTTTGAACCAGATGATGCCCATGTCACCTGAAGTCGGCATCATCCGCACCTATATCGATTGGATCCTGGATCTGCCCTGGACGAATACCACTGAGGATAACCTGGACGTCAAGCATGCTGCGGATAC
>JBGOYO010000312.1:0-4176 GCA_041479715.1 Anaerolineae bacterium | reverse complement strand
GGTGATCAATGGATCGTTATATACCACATCAACGATAACCCGTGCATTGGGGCCTCCAGGATACTGGTTTAGTATTGGTGTCGGCACTCCTGGCGTTGGAATTGGTGGATCTGAGGCATACACAAACACTTGGAAATAACCAGACTCAAATACTCCGGCACTGGGTTTGATATCCAAGGTAGTCGCATTATCCTGTGCTGCAGCCTTGACAGCTGCCAAACGGGCAGAATCCCATCGATCCACAGCAGGATCCACCCACTGCTGTCCCGTGCTTGCGAATCGAGCGGCAGCCTCAGCGCTATACTGCAGTGTCATCCACACCTGAAACATGCGCCCGAACTCGAATAGCCCCATAATGATGAGCATTAAGACCGGTAACATCAGGGCGAATTCAACCATCGATTGGCCTAATGTTTTATTCTTGCGCTTAATCAACATAACTCACCTTTATGCCCTATTAACGGAGAAGCCGGCTGTAGATACGGTCAGCGATTTCAACAAAAGCGGTCCTTAAATGGGCCTCATCTGGGGCAGCCCAAAAATCAGTTGTGTGACCATCGTATTTGCCGTTATCTGTCCAGTCGGCAATATCGACCATGAGATCTTCAAAACCTGGGCTGTTGGTACCATAAGCGATTGTGTAGATCACCGTCTCGTGCCGGTTCCAGGTGTCTTTGGCATTTAGTATTGCCCAATCTTTTGCGAGTTGGCATTCGTCACATAGATGAACATATTGGCAACTTGCCCCGCAAGTTGGTGGGCAAGTGTTGCAAGAAGCGGTCTGGCGGTAGACGTTCGCTTTTCCATCGGTCATCAATATCATCGACCAGATGGCGTCCTTTCGTCCTTCCGTAGAAATGCCATCATGGGCTATCATAATGCCGTCACCGATGTTAGTCTGTTTATTACAGGCTTTATCGGAGTAGGAAGGCGAACGCGTAATGTTACAATTTGAACTACCCTGGTGATCAAACGCAGCCAGACTGGTAATTGCTGCCTTCACCGCGGTGAAGTCATTGGACAAACCAATGACTTTATATCCATATTGGTCATAAGCCACCACACCAACCCGGTCGAACGTTGGATCGAGCTGGTCGATGAAAAAAAATGCGGCTGGTTTGATGTGGAGGTCTAATGGATCACATTTTTTTGCCCAGTTGCAGTATTTAGCGATGCAATCGCTATAACTGCCATCATCCCACGTATTACAGGCACCGAAACCTACCGGTGGCCAGGGGGATGGTTTATTCGTATCGTAAACCATGGATTCGGATAAGTCAAAAATCAAGTAAACATCCAGGGGTGCAGCTTCAGCTTCGCCTACCGCGTTGACCAACGTTGAACGGATACCGACAACACTCAAGAAGGCAAAACTAACATCCATCGAGCCTTTTACGGAGACGGCTTTACGAGCTGGAACATAAACCGGGTAGTTAATTACTAACGGGTGAGCGGTAAGGTCATAACCATGCAAGCGGGCGAACTCATTAGCTGCATTCTGTGCATCAGCATGGCTTGGTAATTTATATGCTGCTGCCAGGGCAGCTGAATCCACTGTTCGTTGCAGATCTTGTTTCGCCTTGTAGAGTATAGCTGAATCGGTCGCCAAACCGACAGCTGCTATCAGGACGACCATGGCGAGGCCGAGTATTACAAACGACTGTCCTCGCTCCCGCTGTGTTCGCAACTCGGTGTGCTTTTGAATATTATCAGATCGATTCATAAAAATATCCTCATATGATTGCTTATAACAAAAACTCCAATCAGATAACCTAATTACATGCACATTTTATCTGCCACTAAAGGTCATTATCATACCCGTTCCACATCATCGCGCTACATATTGGATCGTATAGGCTCCCAATGGGAATGGATTGGGGATTAATCCCTTTATATAAAAAAAGTTAAATAATAATGGGTGGTCATAAACCACTTCAACGATTATCAAGCGTGTGGTGGGCCGCCCACTCAAGCGGCTTTTAAGAGTTGTAGTATCTTTAAAAATCGAGTCCCGAGGGCTGCTCGTATTATAATGATATACAGCTCGATCGAGAGTGAGTGTTTGTGTTGTCCCATTCCAGGAATATCGCGTGATGATTATGTCCTTTAAATTGGTGAGATATCCCCCGGACATCAGATCCTGAACGACCAGGTCTTTGATCACAGGATCTTCGAATCTTTCCCATCCTTGTGATCCCAGGTGTGCACCCTGGTATGAGCTATCCAAAATTACCAGATAGGAACGTGCTATAAAAACTATCTCGATCATCCCGGAGAAAAGTAAAAGTAAGATCGGAGCGAGGAGTGCAGTTTCGATCATACTCTGGCCATGCTGTTTTTTCATATTCGATAGTTTACTCATTCTCCTGACCTTTAGATCTATATTGATCTAAACTATCAACCATTTCATCGAACGCAACCAAATACGATGACGAATTGAACAATGATGGCTGAATAAGCAATGGTTGCGTACAATATCGCTTATTATACATGCCTTAAATAACGTACAAGATAGTTTTTCATTACTAGTATTATCACGTTAATCAGTCAAGTTTATCATTAATAAACCCAATCAAAAATGCTAGGTCAATCTATCCACATATGAGGCTGGGAAGGATTAATGTAATCCAGATATCCCTGATTGGGCTGCCTGGATTGCCAGCTCAATCCCTTGGTAAGCTGCTGGTGATGAGAACCCGCTCATTATTTTGAGAATATATATCTCATTAGAAAGGGTTTCTCTTAATAATGCGGTCGTTGTTTGTTCCACACTCGGATCATAGTTCGTCAAATCATCTATGGACTGTAGAGATTCGATAATCTCGGTCTCCATGCGCGCAGCAGTAGGCGTAAGCGCCGAATATTTCTTTTCAACTGCCAGGTCCACAATCTCAATTGTTCTTTCTCGTGTAAACCGCATATATAATTCTGTTTTCTCCACAGGGCTAAAAGTTAGTGCTAGCTGGATATCTTCGATTGAGAGCTTGGCTGTATATAGTGGATCACCTGGGATGGATAAACGGGCAGATAAAAACAGATTATTGGTGATCAATGCGAACAGTAAAATCAGGATGACAGGTGTGATGATATTAAAAGCCCACCGTTGAGGCGTGTACCTTCTGAAGAGATGGCGCCAAACAGTATGAGGCTGGATGGTTTCTATCTGATGCTCCATAATGCTGCGTGAAGAGGTGATAAAACCAAGATGTGGATCGAGATACATTTGTGCATCAGTCAGCCATAGCACAGCTTCGAGCCTAGGGCGCAGTTCTGGCGCATACTGCGGGTATTTCTCCAGGATCGAATCACTAGTCTCCTTGCCGCTGATGATCTCCGGCGCTGAAATATCTATAATCTGGCTGATCCGGCGATCTATTTTCATGTTAACCTGTCCCGTTGATTTCATCGCGTAGGGCACCCAGGGCGCGGTGTTGTAACACTCGTATGGCACCGACAGAACGGTTCATCACCTGGGCCGTTTCCTCGGGAGAGAGCTCGGTGATAAAGCGCAATGTGAGCACAGATTGGTAATCCATGCTTAGTTTTGATAAGACATTCAAGATATGCTGATGGTCCATCTGGTTGCTTATCAAATCAACCGGTTCTTCGCAATCTTCTTGCATGTATTCGTCCATATCGTCCTGAGATTTTGGCTCGAAGCGTTCATTCTGGCGATAATGGTCCACCAAAATGTTATGGGCGACGCGGAATAGGAATGCCCGGAAGGGCACGCCGTGCTCGTTATATTTTGGTAGGGATTGCCAGGCTTTTAGAAAGACTTCGCCGGTCAAATCTTCGGCATCCATTGAGTTATCGAGGTGGGCAAACAGGTAACGATAAATGACCGGCGCATGAATTTCGTATAAATCACCGAAAGCATGGGTATCACCACGTTGGGCCTGTTTGATCAGCTCGTGATCTTTGTCCAGCCTGCCTGGCATACTTTCACCTTATTGAACGTGAAATCGTAGCATTTGTTACAGGTTGCAATAATGGAACCAGGTCAGAGTGAACCCCCACTTGACCAGGTCAATTAAGGTTCAGGTGAAGCAACGGCAATATTTTGGTGGAGAAATGACCAATGTTGAGGCGGCAAATAAACCAGCTCAGCCCTACCGATGATATTGGCAAAGGGTACAAAGCCCCAGGAACGCGAATCGGAAGAGTTGTTGCGGT
>JBGOYO010000311.1:0-4179 GCA_041479715.1 Anaerolineae bacterium | reverse complement strand
TTCGAACCCACGATGGATTTCTCCATACCTGTTTTCAAGACAGGCGCCTTAAGCCACTCGGCCATCCCTCCAGGGTGAGGGAAAATCCCTCTCAAGCGCACGGAATTCTACCATATCCATGGGCTGGACGCAACATTTTGATTCCACCAATGGTTTAACCACCCGGTGTGCTCTGCTTTACCTTCAGCCATTTTCTAATTTTTATAACGGCCTGCCGCCGAATTGCGGGATTAACTCGTGCTATACTTGGCGAATGTCGCGTTTTGCCAAGTCAACCCTGATCGTGGCAGTTTTTTTTGGGTTGGAAAAAGTCCTGGGGTTTGCGCACCATATCCTCGTCGCAAGGCAATTTGGACTCTCACCCGCATTGGACGCCTATAACGCGGCCAACAACCTGCCAGGCTTGTTGTTCGCTCTTATCTCAGGCGGGGCGCTTGGAATTGCTTTAATTCCAGTGCTGACTGAAACCCTGCAGAAGGAGGACCGCAGGGCTGCCTGGGACCTGTTCTCCCGCATCGCCAACCTGGTTTTCATCGTTACTGTTGGAATTGCCTTGCTGCTAGCATTATTCGCTACGCCGCTTGTCCAACACGTGGTCTCCCCTGGCTTCTCCATAAAACAACAGCAGCTTGTTACCAATATCATGCGCCTCGACCTGATCGCGACGATACTGTTCTCACTCAGTGGGTTGGTTATGGCTGGCTTACAAGTTAACCAGCACTTCCTGTTACCCGCCATGGCACCCAGCATGTATGACCTGGGCATGCTGTTTGGAGTCATCGTCCTGGCGCCTGAGACCGGCTACCAAATCGGTCCACTCACCCTGCCGTCCTTCGGGATGGGGATATATGGTGTCGTCTATGGTGGCATCATCGGGGCACTATTGTTCCTGTTAATCCAGCTGCCCGGTTTGATAATGTATAAGTTTCACTGGACACCTGCGATAAATCTGCATCATCCGGGTGTGCGCAAGGTTCTGGCCTTGATGGGACCACGCGTTATCACCGTCTTTTTTATTCAATTGGTATTTGTTGCCAGGGATAGTATTGCTTCCAGGCTGAATACAGGGTCAGTCTCTGCCCTTTCATATGGATGGTTGTTCATGCAGGTTCCCGAGACCCTTATAGGTACCGCTATTGGGACGGTACTCTTGCCGACCATTTCGGAGCAGGTTGCACTCGAGCAAGAAGATGCTTTTCGCCAGTCTTTGAATCGAGCTATGCGCATCATCTTGGCGCTCACCATCCCTGCAACTATTCTAGTTGCAGTCGGTATACGTCCACTTGTGAGCATCCTGGGTTTTGATTCTGCCGGGACTGAGCTGGTTGTCAATGTCACGCGCGGATTTTTGGTCGGGCTGATGGGTCAGTCACTGGTCGAAGTTGCTGCACGTGCCTTTTATGCCCAACAGAATGCTTTAATTCCTTTGGGTGCATCCTTTTTGACGGTTGTGACCTTTGTGATTTTGGCGATCGGGTTTGGCTCAACTCTGGGTGCTGCCGGTATTGCCCTCGCCCTTGGGTTGGCTTATACCGGCGAGGCAGCATTGTTATGGTATTTGCTCAACCGGCGTTTCTCTGGAGTGGCGGCAGTCCGCAGCACTCTGATCCGCGTGATTCCGGTCGCCATCACGTGTGGCTTACTGGTGTACGGAGTTTTACAGTTACCGGTGCAAATCTCCGAAGTGGTCCTTGGAGTATTTGCTTTGGGGGTGGGTGGATTACTGGCGCTTCCGTTTATCTTGCCTGAGCTCAAATTGTTGGTAAAAATGTAGAGGAGAAAATAATGTTAGATAAAATGTTTAAGTTCTCGGCTGTAGTACTGATCCTGTCCCTTCTATTGACCGGTGCGGCTGCCCCCGCCAATTCCGTCCCCTGGAGAGACAAAGTTGACCCCTGGGTCCTCCGCACCGCCTCCCAGGGAGAAACTGAGTTCCTGGTATTCCTATCCAATCAGGCGGATCTCCGCGCGGCAGCTGCATTACCGAACAAGCTGGAGAAGGGTAGGTATGTATATCAGACCCTCACCTCAATCGCTGCGCGCACGCAAGCCCCGCTCATCGCACAGCTGGACAGTTTGGGTGTCGAGTATCGCCCGTATTGGGTCGCCAATATGATTTGGGTACGCGCCGGGTTGAGCACAGTCCAGCTGCTAGCACAGCGCCTGGATGTGGCGCATTTGTATGCCAATCCCTCGGTAAAGCTGGATGTACCTGCTACCGGGGCTTCATCCAACAATGTTCCACAAGGGATTGAGTGGAATATTATCAAAGTTAAAGCTCCCGACGTGTGGGCGATGGGATTCACCGGTCAAGGTGTGGTCATTGGTGGGCAGGATACCGGTTATCAATGGGACCACCCGGCGTTGATCAACCAGTATCGTGGTTGGAACGGCACAAGTGCTGACCATAATTACAACTGGCATGATGCCATCCATGACGGCCCCGGTGGTAACCCCTGCGGATATAATTCCCCCTTTCCCTGTGATGATTATGGTCATGGCACCCACACCATGGGCACCATGGTGGGGGATGATGGTGGTAGTAACCAGGTCGGCATGGCACCGGGCGCCCGCTGGATCGGTTGCCGGAATATGGACGATGGCGTAGGGAAACCTTCTACTTACGCTGAGTGCTATCAATGGTTCATTGCCCCTACCGACTTGAATGGTAATAATCCAAACCCCGACCTGGCCCCCGATGTGATCAACAACTCGTGGGGCTGTCCGCCCAGTGAAGGCTGCACCGACCCGAATGTGTTGCTGACGGCGGTGCAAAACCTGGTTGCGGCTGGCATTGTCACAGCCCACTCAGCCGGAAATTCCGGAAGCTCCTGTGGATCCGTCTCGGATCCCGCCGCTATTTACGATGAGTCTTTCACTGTTGGAGCAACCGATTCGAGCGACCAGATAGCTTACTTCAGCAGCCGCGGTCCTGTCACCGTCGATGGCAGCAACCGCCCCAAACCCGATATTTCCGCACCAGGGGTGGATATCCGTTCCTCCGTTCCAGGAGGGGGCTATCAAGGCGGTTGGAGTGGCACCAGCATGGCGGGTCCGCATGTCGCCGGGTTGGTAGCCTTGCTCATCTCAGCCCATCCTGAGTTGCGTGGGCAGGTAGACCAGATTGAAACCACCATCGAACAGTCTGCCTTGCACATTTCCTGGACGGGTTGCAGTAGCTCTGGTGTGCCCAATAACTCCTACGGCTGGGGTCGCATCGATGCCTTGGCTGCGGTCGGGACGGCTCATCAGCTTCAGCTCGCCAAGGTCGCTTCTGACGCTTCAGTTTTCCCCGGCGACCTGATCACCTACACGCTGACCGTCACCCACTCAGCCGGTATCGGTCCCACCACCAACGTGGTGCTCACCGATACACTCCCTGCGGGGACAACCTTCGAATCTGCCACTCCGCCCTTCTCGCAGAGTGGTGATGTGGTCCGTTGGGACTTCGCCAGCCTGGAAATGCCGGGTGTGGCAAGTGCAGATCTGACCGTAAGAGTGAATATCACCTCAACCGGTACAATCGTGAATGATAATTATGCCGTCTTGAGTGACGATGTGGCGCAGGTGCGCGGTGAACCCGTCACGACACAGCTGGGTAAGCTTGACTTCCTCGAGCTGGATAAGTTTGCCTCAAGCTCCATCGTTATTCCTGGTGACTTCATCACCTATACCCTCACTATCACCAACAGCCACGCGTTGCTCAACGCTACCAATGTGGTATTGACCGATAAAATCCCGCTCGGCTCAACATTTGTTTCCGCTACTGCACCCTACACACTCGATGCAGACGTCATCCGTTGGGATTTTGCCAGCCTGGAAGCTTCGAGCACCATTAATGTCGAGCTGGTCGTCAGGGTTGATTTCACCACTTCCGGCAGCCTCACCAATGCGGATTATTCTGTGTATAGTGACCAGGCAGCCCTTGTCCAGGGTGCACCCGTAACCACATGGCTTGGGAGGATCTTCTTCCTGCCCATCGCCATAAAGACGCCTTAGTCAACCCCGCGAATTCAAGCTCATTAATTGGATAAAGTCCTAGCGATAGTTTTCGTAGATCGCCAGGACTTTATCCGCATACCTGTAGTCCATATCCATCGGACCGTAAGCCTTAAGTGCTTCACGTTGGCTTCCCAGCTTGGCGACCAAACCTGCCAGCATCCGGGTGCCATATTCGAC
>JBGOYO010000310.1:0-4194 GCA_041479715.1 Anaerolineae bacterium | reverse complement strand
TATGAAGATGATAATGAAGTCCGCAACCTATATTTGGAGGACTGGCTGGGTGATCTAGGTTATGACGTCTCCCTATTCAAGTCGGATTATCACTATGCCCGCCGTTCCGTACTGCGTGAATGGCTGCGGGTTTATGGCTATGATCCCGACCTGGTGATTGCCCCCGAAGGAATCGCCGTCGATGCTGCCCAGCAGGAGAAGATGGATAGCTATGCCCAGGCAACCTGCCTACGCCAGTGGCTTGACCAGGAAGGTGTAAAGGTTGACAAGATAAAAGATGAGAACCTCGCCAGTGCAGCGGAGAAATTCTCTTTGAATACAGGCATCCCTGTCCCAACCCTCGGCAAGCAGGTGGTGCGCGATGGCAAGACGGGCGACCCCTATGACCGCCCTGTGACGGTGGGCGTCATGACCATGCTCAAGCTGCACCACCTGGTGGAAGATAAAGTGCACGCTCGCTCCACGGGTCCATACAGCCTGGTTTCACAACAGCCCCTGGGTGGTAAAGCCCAGTTTGGTGGTCAGCGCTTCGGTGAAATGGAAGTTTGGGCGCTGGAAGCCTACGGAGCCGCCTATACCCTGCAAGAAATGCTCACCGTGAAATCTGATGACGTCCAGGGTCGTGTGAAGGCCTACGAGGCGATCGTCAAAGGTGAGGCCATCGAAGAACCCAGCATCCCGGCTTCGTTCCGGGTTTTAGTGAAGGAGCTCCAGAGCTTGGGGCTGGCAGTCGAAGCTGTGACCGATACAGGTGAAGTGATCAAGTTCGGAAAGGACGAAGAGCGTTCACGTCCACCCAGGCTGCAAACAGGCTTGCTGGACCTGGATCCACATCTCTAAAATCCTTGACGCTCATATGAGCGCATGGTAAAATCGCTTCTCGTCGTCTTTAACATACGTGGGTAGTACCCCTACCGAATTCGTATACAATGCAAATAAGGCGAGGCCATCGAAGGTGTTGATGGCCTCCCTTAATGGAATTATCAAAATTATTGTAATAATGCTCGGAGGCGAAGGTGCCAACAATCAATCAGCTTGTCCGTCGAGGACGCAAAACTAAGAAAGAGAAGAGCAAGGCTCCTGCCCTGCTGTATACTCTCAATCTTTACAACCAGAACCGGATCCGCCAGAGCAAAGGCTCCCCACAAAAGCGAGGCGTTTGCACTGTCGTGAAGACCATGACCCCCAAGAAGCCTAACTCGGCGTTGCGCAAGATCGCCCGCGTACGCCTGACCAATGGCCTCGAAGTGACTGCGTACATCCCTGGTGAAGGGCATGCATTGCAGGAACACTCTGTGGTGCTGGTACGTGGTGGCCGTGTGAAAGACCTGCCAGGCGTGCGTTACCACATCGTGCGCGGCTCGTTAGATACCGGCGGAGTCAATAACCGGAAGCAAGGTCGTTCAAAATACGGCTCCAAGCGTCCTAAAGAATAATATAGCGGAGAAACGGTATGTCGCGTCGTTCTAAACCCGAAAAACATGAAATCGCTGGCGATACGCGCTTTAACAGTGAGCACGTCCAGAACTTTATCAACCGTGTCGTTCGAAACGGCAAGAGCAGTGTTGCCACCACCATTGTATATGATGCCTTCGACATGATCGAAGAACGGGCAAAACGCAGCTCGCTAGAGATCTTCGAGCTGGCTATTAAAAATGTCTCCCCGATGCTGGAGGTCAAACCACGCCGTGTGGGTGGTGCCACTTACCAGATACCGATGGAAGTTCCGCCTTACCGCCGGTTTGCCCTGGCATCACGATGGATCCTGCAGGGAGCCAAAGCACGATCAGGGAAATCTTTCTCCGAAAAATTAGCCGGTGAGCTGTTGGATGCTTCCAACAACACTGGAGCAGCCATCCGCAAGCGTGAGGAAACCCACAAGATGGCTGAAGCCAACCGAGCCTTCTCCCATTTCCGGGCATAGGCTGATTAATAATATTCTGTGAGTATTAGATAGTGGTTGTAGGAACCTTTTATGCCCCGCCAGTTTCCTCTCGATCTGTATCGCAATATTGGCATTATTGCCCATATTGATGCGGGTAAGACTACTACCACTGAACGCATCCTCTTCTACACGGGTAAAACCCATCGCCTCGGATCAGTAGACGACGGCACTACCGTCACCGATTGGATGGAGCAGGAACGTGAACGAGGTATCACCATAGTTTCTGCTGCAGTTTCTGCTGAGTGGAAGGGTTACCAAATCAATATTATCGATACCCCCGGGCACATCGATTTCACCGCTGAAGTCCAGCGCTCATTACGGGTGTTGGATGGTGGTATCGTCGTCTTTGACGCAGTTCAAGGTGTGGAACCTCAGAGCGAGACGGTGTGGCGACAGGCTGACCGCTATCAGGTCCCACGGATTTGCTTTGTCAATAAGATGGACCGCGTAGGCGCTTCATTCGAGCGTTCCACCGAAAGTATGAAGCAACGCCTGGGTGCCAATGTGGTAGCCATGCAGGTGCCGATTGGCAGTGAAGCTAGCTTCCAGGGTGTGGTGGATCTGCTCACCAGGAAAGCCATTATTTGGGATGATACCCTCGGAACCGATGCCATCGAGACCGAAATCCCGGCTGACATGACCGCTTACGTCAAAGATATGCGTTCGCGGCTGCTGGAGCAGATCGCTGAAACCGAAGACGCACTAACCATGCGTTATTTGGAAGGTGAAGAAATATCGGTCGATGACCTGAAAGCTGCCTTACGCAGGGCAACCATCACCGGGAAAATCACACCCGTTTATTGCGGGAGCTCTTTAAGAAACAAAGGTGTACAGCTTTTATTGGATGGCGTGATTGATTACCTGCCTTCCCCGGCAGATATTCGTCCAGTCACCGGCATTCATCCGCACACTGGTCACGAAGTTTCCAGACCAGCTGAAGATGAAGCACCAATGAGCGCTTTGGTCTTTAAAATCGTATCAGACCCCTATGTAGGGCGTCTGGCATATATCAGGGTGTATTCAGGTAAGATCACCCAGGGTTCCACGGTGTTCAATCCCACCAAGGACCGCCGTGAACGAATAGGTCGTCTACTGCGTATGTACGCTGACCGCCGTGAGGATATTAGCGAAATCCTGGCCGGTGATATCGGCGCCGTGCTCGGTCTGAAAGATTCCTTCACCGGTGATACCCTGTGCGATGCATCCAACCAGGTGGTGCTTGAAAATATCACCTTCCCCGAGCCGGTGATCTCAGTCGCCATCGAGCCACGTACCACCGCCGACCAGGATCGCATGGCGGAAGCCTTGCACAAGCTATCGGATGAAGACCCCACCTTCAGGGTGCGGGTGGACGAAGAAACCGGTCAGACGATTATCTCGGGCATGGGTGAGCTGCACCTTGAAATCCTGATTGACCGTATGCTGCGTGAATTCCGCGTGCACGCCCGGGTGGGTAAACCCCAGGTGGCCTACCGCGAAACCATTACTCGGCCGGTTCCGAAAGCCGAGTACCGCTATATCAAGCAGACCGGCGGGCATGGTCAGTATGGTCACGTCGTGCTGGAGCTGGAACCTGGAGATCCGGGCAGTGGAATCGTTTACGAGAATGGTATCGTCGGTGGTGTGATCCCCAAGGAATACCTTCCGGCGGTAGAAAAAGGTGTGCGTGAAGCCGCTGAGGCCGGTGTGTTAGCGGGGTACCCCGTAGTAGATATTAAGGTCCGCCTTTACGACGGCTCGTACCACGAGGTGGACTCAAGTGATATGGCTTTCAAAATGGCTGCTTCCATGGCTTTCAAGGAAGGCATTCACAAAGGCGCTCCGGTACTACAGGAACCGATCATGAAGGTCGAGGTGATCGCGCCGGATGAATTCCTTGGTGAGATCATGGGTCAGCTGAATGCCCGTCGCGGAAATATTCTCGGCACAGACATGCGCCCCGGGAAGACCCAGATGGTCACCGCGATGATCCCGCTGGCTGAAATGTTTGGTTATGCCACAGATCTACGCTCAGCCACCCAGGGACGTGGCGTTTTTACCATGGAATTTGACCACTACTCAGAAGTATCTGAGAATGTGGCGAAGACAATTTTGGCATAAATTTAATCATCAAATAACATCATTGTTTCAGTAACATTAAGGAGAACGTTTATGGCAAAGCAAAAATATGAGCGAAAAAAGCCGCACATGAACGTAGGTACGATGGGGCACATCGACCACGGGAAGACGACCTTGACCGCTGCGATCAC
>JBGOYO010000309.1:0-4227 GCA_041479715.1 Anaerolineae bacterium | reverse complement strand
GTCAGAGCAATCTTAAACGATACCGATACCCCCAGGCTGCGGCTGTCATCGCTCGAGCCATGGGATATTGTCCCCGATTTCTTCGCGCTGTGGAGCGACCCACGCGTGTGCCGTCACCTCCATCTGCCACTGCAGTCTGGCTGCGCAGAGACGCTTCATCGCATGGGACGCAAGATTTCGCCTGAGGCCTTTGCAGAGCTGGTCGGGGAGGCACGCAGGGCGATACCCGGCGTGGCCATCACTACCGATATCATCACCGGGTTTCCGGGTGAGAATGAAGCAGAATTCGCTGAAAGCAGCGAGTTTGTGGGCGAGTTGAATTTCGCCAATGGGCACGTATTCACATTTTCTCCAAGACCCGGCACAGCAGCGATCAACTTGCCGGGTAAAATCCCGTCGAAAGTTGCCAAGCAAAGGAATGCCAGGATGCGCCAGATCTTTCAACAAAGCGCTGATAAATACCGCCTAGAGCATGTTGGAAGTAACTTACACGTGCTGTGGGAAAAGGTGACCCCCAGCGAAGATGGCCACTGGGAACTAAGTGGTCTATCGGACAACTATTTGCGGGTGCGGTGTATCTCAAGCTCCCCATGCCGCAATCAGATCATGGACGTGCACATCACCAGAGTTGAGCAGGATGGCTTAGCCGGCGAAATCTCAGCAAAAGCCATATCGATTGTGGATTAATTAAGATACGATATAATCTATAAATATTTATCACCCAATGTTGAAAGAAGAAATTATTGATGGACCTGAAAGCTACACTTCAATCTGATTTGAAAGATGCCATGCGCAATGGAGAAGAAACCCGCAAAAGCACCATCCGCATGGCATTAACGGCGATAAAGCTGGCTGAAGTCAGTAAAATTGGCCAGCTGGATGAAGCCGAATCTCTGGCTATCATCCAAAAAGAGATAAAATCTCGCAAAGAAACGATTGCGGATGCAGAAAAAGCGAACCGACCTGACTTAATCCCACCGGCTGAAGAAGAGATCAAGATATTGCTGACCTATCTGCCAGCAGCATTGTCCGAGGAAGAGCTGGAGCTGATGGCAAAGGCAGCCATTGAGGAAGCGGGAGCGACATCCATCAAAGATATGCGTCAGGTCATGGCGATCCTCCTGCCGCGACTCCAGGCTCGAGCGACCGGCGATCAGGCGAGTGCGGCAGTGCGAAAGCTGTTACAGTAAAAAGTGCCTGTAATAAAATTTACCCGGCGTTCTGTTTTCCTGGGGTTGATATTCCTGCTTTTGTGTGGGTTCATCCTGCTGGCACTATTAATCCCGATACTGCAGGATTTATCGGAACCCCCTCTACGAATTGGTGACGTAGCCCCCTACGACATCCATGCGCCCAGCGACCTCACCTATCCAAGTCAGATCCTCACTACCCGCCAGCAAGATGCCGCCGCGGGTGAAGTGCCCTTAGTATATTCGCCTGCCGATACAAACATCGCCAGGCAGCAGCTTGAAGAGCTGCGTAACACGCTGGCTTATATCAATACGGTACGAGCAGATGGATTTAGCACCCAGGAGCAAAAGATCAGCGACCTGGCCGGTACTGAATATGCTCAGCTCAGCCGAGACACACTCGTAGACATCCTATCACTTAGCGCCTCCCGCTGGCTGGGTATTTCACAGGAAGCTACCACCGTCCTGGATCAGGTGATGCGCGAACCAATCCGTGAGGACCAGCTGACTTCGGTGAACCAAAAAATCCCCACCCTGGTGAGCCTGTCATTCCCGGAAGACCAATCTGCCATCATCACTGCGCTGGTCCAGGCATTCGTCGTTCCCAACAGCCTGTATGATGGTCAGGCGACTGAAGCCGCCCAGCAGCAAGCGCGCAGCAGTGTACTACCTATCACGCGCTCGTTCATGACCAATGAAATTATTATCCAGGGTGGGAAAGTCATCACACCAACCGACTTCGAAGCGCTCCAGCAGTACGGGCTATCGCAGCCGAACAACCGCTGGCAGGATATCGTCAGCTCGCTGGGACTAACATTGATCACTGCGGCATTATTTATTATCTACTATCGCCGCAACCCTGAGGTCTTCTCCGGTAGCCTGGGGATCAGGAAACTGTCCCTGCTGATCACCCTTTTCTTGCTGTTCCTGGTCATTGCGCGCGTTCTGATCCCGGGGCATGCAGTCATCCCATATGTATATCCGGTGATGGGTTATGCGCTGACCATCTCGACCCTGTTTTCGGCTGACCTGGCATTGATCACGGTTATCCCGCTGGCATATCTGATCCCGATCGGTCTGCAGGATGCCCAAGTGCTGACAATTTATTACCTATTGGGAAGCCTGTTTGGGGTGTTCGTCCTGCGGAAAGCGCAGAGGTTGACTTCATTTTTTTGGGCGGGTGCAGCGATCGCGGCTTCTGGTGCCGTTGTCGCCATCGCCTATCGCATCATTCAGCCCACTGCAGACTGGGTCGGGATTACCACCCTGGCACTGGCAGCAATCATCAATGGGATTGCTTCGGCCAGTATCGGCTTAATCTTCCACTATTACCTGTCGCCATTGATCGGGAAGACCTCGCATTTGCAGCTGATCGAGCTCTCGCGCCCGGATCACCCGCTGCAGCAGCTGCTGCTTAGGAACGCACCCGGAACTTATCAACACAGCCTGGTGCTGGCAAATTTAGTCGAACAAGCTGCAGAAACCATTGGTGCAGATGCAACCCTGTCGCGGGTTGGAGCCTTGTACCACGATATCGGGAAACTGATCAACCCGTTCTTCTTCATCGAAAATCAGCCACCTGGGAATATCAACCCTCATAATGACCTCGACCCGGATACCAGCGCGGAGACCATCATCCGACACGTACAGGATGGATTGGAGCTGGGACGTAAATATCGTCTGCCAAGGCAGCTGCTTGATTTCATTGCACAACATCATGGCACCACACTAACGCGCTACCAATATACCCGTGCGCTGGAGCTGGCCGGGATGGATAAAGACGCCATCGATGAGAGTAAATTCCGTTATCCTGGACCGCGACCGTCCACGCGGGAGGTTGCCTTGCTAATGCTGGCAGATACCTGCGAAGCGCGTATGCGGGCTGAAAAACCCAAGGACGAGGATGAGCTAAACAAGATGATCAAAAGTGTGGTCAAGGACAAGCTCGAGCTGGGCGAATTGGATGAGACTCAGCTGACACTCCGGGACCTCGATGAGATCATCGACTCTTTCACGTCTACCTTGAGGGGCGTCTATCATCCGCGCATCCAGTACCCGAAAACTGAAATCGATGTTGCCACCAGGCCAGTGTCATATCGCATCCCAGATGCCGACACACCCCCGGTCACTCCCAACCTTGACCCGACACCAACCAACGAAGAGAGTTGATCGTTAGTCATCGGACCACATGGTCACAATCCAGGTAAAACGCAGTGTCAAACTTCCGGTGGAGAAATCCATCCTGGTGCGGGCGGCGCGGATGACCCTTGAATCCACCGGGGCTGCGGAAAATGCCGATGTGAGTATCGTAATCGGTAATGATACCCTCCTGCACAGACTTAATTTGAAATACCGGCATACGGATGCACCAACGGATGTGCTATCGTTTCCATCCGGTGAGGTCGACCCAGACACATCCAGCCTGTATCTTGGTGATGTGGTCATATCACTCACACGCGCACAGGAACAGGCATCTGCAGAAGGTCATCCGTTGGTGGATGAATTGCAATTGCTGGTCGTCCATGGGACGCTGCACCTTCTGGGGTTCGACCATGAGAACACAAAGGATAAAAAGAAGATGTGGGACACTCAAGATATGGTCTTGAAGCAGCTCAACCTGGGTTTAAAGAGCCCATTGTGACCATGTCGAACCAACAATCCGGATTTTTCAGATCGCGCATCAAGGCATTCGGGTACGCTTTTTCAGGCTGGTGGTTCGTTATCCGGACGCAGCGCAACGCCTGGATCCATATGGTGGTCAGTGTGGTGGTGATCCTATTGTCATTCATCCTGCACATCTCCACCATTAGCTGGGCATTGATTCTACTTTCCATATCCATGGTATGGATCGCCGAATTTCTCAACACCGCCCTGGAAGCAGTGGTGGACCTGGCGAGCAACCACGAACAGCATGAGCTGGCCAAGGTGGGGAAAGATGTGGGTGCAGCGGCAGTATTAATTGCAGCGTTCGCCAGCGTGGTGATCGGGTTATTAGTTCTGGGACCACCATTATGGGCGGCGATTAAAGCACTATTCT
>JBGOYO010000308.1:0-4227 GCA_041479715.1 Anaerolineae bacterium | reverse complement strand
CATTAATTGATGGTGTGTTTAACTAATAGTTGACGAGGGAGATATCATGAAAGTCTTGTATAAAATCTTATCCTGGTTGGTTGCGTTGGTTCTGCCGATAGTCATCATCCTCTCGGTGGTTCGGCTGGTGATTAACCCGTTATATCTGGTATTCGAATATCACACCCCCGGCTTTCCAGCCGACCCGTATGGTTTCACCCTCCAGGACCGCCTGAACTACGGAAAGCTCGCCGTCGATTATCTGGTAAATTCAGCCGGTATATCCTTCCTCGGTGACCAGCGCTTTCCAGCCGGGCAGCAGACACCCCCAGCAACTTGCCTGGAGATGACAGATTGCACTCACCTGTATAACGATCGCGAGCTTCAGCACATGCTGGATGTCAAGAATGTCGTCACAGGGGCAATGCGCGTTTTAGAGGTGAGCCTGGTGGTGCTGTTGGTTTTGGCATTGTGGGCCTGGTTAGGGAAATGGTTCTCCACTTATTTAAAGGGTCTGCAGCGCGGTGGAATAGTAACCTTGGTTTTCATTGGTCTCATCATCGTGTTTGTTTTAGTCGCTTTTGAGTATCTCTTTGTACTTTTCCATGAGATTTTCTTCAAGGCTGGCACTTGGACATTCCTCTACAGTGATACCCTGATACGGCTCTTCCCTGAGCGGTTCTGGCAGGATACCTTTCTGGTGGTGGGAGGGCTTTCAGCCTTATTGGGGCTGGTATTCTATTTTGGGATGAGATGGATCCTTAAGCAACAAGTAGCCTAGACGCTAACCTGGCAAGTCCCACCCTCACATAGGCAGGGTGGGACTTGTTAGTTTAAAGCCAGGTTCAATAATCCTAATATTATATTGAATGGTGCGTTAACGATATCTTACTCGCGTTGCGCCTTCATCACTCAGGTAATAACACCTGGTCCATTACTTCGCCTTGCCCTGATTAGCTACCGCTTCAGCCGCCTTGCGTACAGCTTCAGGGTCTCCCAGGTAGTAGTGGGTGAGTGGGTGTAAATCCTGATCCAGTTCGTAGACCAACGGGATGCCGGTGGGTATATTCAACTCGGTGATTTCGTTCTCCGGGATGTGGTCAAGGTACATCATTAAAGCCCGCAGGCTGTTCCCATGGGCGCAGATGACTACCCGTTTCCCGGTCTTGACAGTTGGTGTGAGCGTATTGTGCCAGTAAGGTAGCATCCGGTTGACTGTATCTTTGAGGCATTCTGTGCGGGGCAGCTCGTCAGCAGAGAGGCCGGCATATCGGCGGTCAAACCGTGGGTGGCGTGGGTCATCTAACTCGAGGGCCGGTGGTTGGACGTCGTAGCTTCTTCGCCAGATCTTAACCTGTGCTTCGCCAAATTTCTCCGCCATTTCGGCTTTGTTCAGTCCCTGTAGAGCGCCGTAATGACGTTCGTTCAGCTGCCAGGCGTTGATCACCGGTAGCCATTCCAGCTCCATTTCTTCCATCACGATCCACAAGGTTTTGATCGCCCGCCTCAGGACGGATGTATAAGCCAGATCGAAAGTGTATCCACCTTCGCGTAGCAACTTGCCCGCCTCGTGGGCTTCGTTTTCCCCTTGTGCTGTCAAACCGACGTCGGTCCAGCCTGTAAAACGGTTTTCCAGGTTCCATGTGCTCTGCCCATGACGGATTAATACAAGTTTATATGAAGGGTACATATATATTCCTTATCTCGTTGATATAATAAACGTCTCCCGGACATTTATCCTTTCTTGTTGGAAAGTGACGATGCAGGGAGACGTTAATGGGTACAGTTTAATCTTGCTATATCTTACCGGATCGCCTGCTCGGTATCAGGATCAAACAGGTGCATATTGCCCATGTTGAACACAATCTGGACCTTGTCACCCATCTTTACTCGCGTGCGAGGGTCAACTCGAGCGACATAACTGTGCTCGCCGCTTCTAATATATAGCTGGATCTCATTTCCCATCAGTTCCGTCACATCCACGATACCTTCCACCGGCTGAGGAATGATCCCCGGCGGTAGGAAGTTGGGGTCCTGGATATCTTCGGGTCGAACACCCATGATGACCGGACGGTTGACATACTTTGAATATGACCCAATATTTGCAGCGGGAACTTCAACCTTGAATGCTTCACCATCGACGAACAGCTTGCCATCGCCCTGCACCAGTTTGGTCTTGAAGAAGTTCATCGCAGGTGAGCCAATGAACCCGGCAACAAACAGGTTATCCGGATGGTCGTACAGCATCTGCGGTGTATCCACTTGCTGCAATAAACCCTTGTTGATCACTGCGATGCGGGATGCCATGGTCATAGCTTCGATCTGGTCATGGGTAACGTAAATAAACGTCGTCTGCAGCTGCACGTGAAGCTTGCTCAAGTTGGCGCGGGTTTCCACGCGCAGTTTCGCATCCAGGTTCGAGAGCGGTTCATCAAATAAGAAAACCTTTGGCTCGCGCACGATTGCCCGACCGACTGCCACGCGCTGGCGCTGTCCACCAGAAAGCTGGCGAGGTTTTCGATCCAGCAGAGTCTGAATCCCCAGCGTTTCAGCGGCATCGTTCACCCTCTTTTTAATCTCTTCCTTTGGGGTCTTGCGTAATTTCAAGCCGAATGCCATATTGTCGTACACACTCATGTGCGGGTATAGGGCGTACGATTGGAACACCATGGCGATATCCCGGTCTTTCGGAGCAACATCGTTCACCACGCGGTCGCCGATCAGGATCTGTCCTTCGGTAATCTCTTCAAGGCCTGCCAGCAGACGCAACGCAGTGGTTTTACCGCAACCTGAAGGACCAACTAAAACCAGAAATTCCTTGTCTTCAATTTTCAGGTTCAGGTTGCCAACTGCTGTGACATCTCCGAAACGCTTTGTTACGCTATCATATGTGACACTAGCCATCAGATTTTCTCCTTTCGATCGATTATAGTGACATAATTATATCTTCGCAATTCGAATAATACAATCGAAAACTTAATGTAATTTGGAATAAGCTTGCCTATTTCGGATGCTCATACTAGAATGAAAGCCGGAGGCAGAATGGTTAAAGTTGAAGATATTACTCCGATCCGTAAGCAGTACCTGGAAATCAAGCGCCAGTATCCCAATGCCATCCTCTTTTTTCGCCTGGGTGACTTTTACGAGACCTTCGACCAGGATGCAGAGATCGCGGCACGCGAACTGGATATTGTCCTCACCTCGCGCCCGGTGGGGAAGGGCGTGCGGGTGCCGCTGGCTGGAATTCCACACCATGCCGTAGAGAACTACCTTGCCAGGTTAATCGAGCGTGGCTACCATGTTGCTATTTGCGAGCAGATGGGTGACCAGCCGATCAAGGGGATATTCCCGCGTGAAGTGGTGCGGGTGGTCACACCGGGCACCATCATCGAATCGGGTCTGCTGCCTGCAGATGCCAATAATTACCTGGTTAGTGTGCAGGTGCAGGGGAATACGGCAGGTGTGGCGTATGCGGATATCTCCACCGGAGAATTTGCCGTTACCGAGCTGGAGAGCGATGATATCCACATCGCGTTGCGGGCTGAGCTCACCAGGCTTCAGCCGGCTGAAATCCTCTACCCAGATACCTTGCAGCTCCCCGATGGGTTGTCAGGTCATCTGACCGCCTGGCCGGCATGGCACTTCGAACTGGATCGCTGCCAGGAAGCATTAATGAATCATTTCGAAGTTGCCTCATTGGACGGATTCGGACTGCGTGGTTTGACGCTGGCAGTCCAGGCTGCGGGAGTGATCCTGCAGTACCTTAAGGAGACACAGGCTGCTTCACTCAAGCTTCTGACCGGTTTAAACACCTATTTCACCTCTGAGTTTATGACTCTGGATACTTCCACCCGGCGGAACCTGGAGTTAACCGAGACTATCCGAAATGGGAGCGTTCAAGGCAGCCTGCTCGGTGAGCTTGACCGTTGTGTGACACCCATGGGCAAGCGCCTTATCAGACAGTGGGTGAGCAAACCTCTATTGGATGTAAATCTTGTCCATCCCCGCCAGCAAGGTGTGCAATTTCTCTTTACCCAGGGGATGTTCCGGGCTGAACTGCGGGCGGCATTTAGACCCTTGAGCGATCTTGAACGCCTGACTACCCGGCTTGTCAGCGGATCTGCCCAGCCGCGTGACCTGGTGGGGATGCGTGGCACACTACAGCGTTTGCCTGGCATCTTGCAGCTATTACTTGAACATCAGGCTCTTGTAAGTGGAGCAGGTGAAGATGAGCCTCAAAATAGCCTG
>JBGOYO010000307.1:0-4241 GCA_041479715.1 Anaerolineae bacterium | reverse complement strand
TTTACTTAGGTTCTTTTTTTTCTGGTCCTGATGTACTAATGGCAGCCCCGAACGGGCTGGTTAAAGCCTCCAACACACCAACGCCGACGAATACACCCACGATTACTCCTTCACCGACACCCACCGAAACCCCAACTCCTACGCCTACTGATACTCCCACATCTACCCCGACCGAAACATTTACCCCCACCTTTACCCCTTATCCCACAGACACACCTTATCCGACGGACGAGCCTGTAGATTATCAACCTCCTTCACCTGGCGGTGGTGAGCGCTGGATTGATGTGGATTTATCTGATCAGATGGTCTATGCTTACGAAGGCGATACGATTGTCGAATCCTTCCTCGTTTCGACTGGTACCTGGCAGTACCCAACCGTCACCGGTCAGTTCCATATCTACGTAAAATATTTGTATACCGATATGATAGGTCCGGGATATTACCTGCCCGATGTTCCTTACACCATGTATTTTTACTCTGGCTACGGACTGCATGGCACCTACTGGCACAGTAATTTCGGCACTCCGATGAGCCATGGCTGCATTAATTTAAGTATTCCCGATGCAGAGTGGCTGTTTTATTGGGCCGATGTTGGCACACTGGTAAACATTCACGACTGATCGTAATGGATTATCACCCGCTCGCCTCTCAATCGATTTCTCGCCGTGATTTCCTCAAATTAGGGGGTGTCGGGCTGGCAGCCGCATTTGGGTTGGTCTTACCTTCAAACCGTAGTATTAGGCGTCTTTTAGACCAGAATCAGCTTGCTTATTTATCACGTGATTTCCTGGCTGAAAGTAATAGAATAGAATCTTTATCACCCAACCAACAAGGTCGGGTGTTGGAACCATCAGTCAATGTCTACGATACCCCTTCCTTCGATGGTAATCGGGTGAATAGTTATTACCTTGACACGGTTTTACCCATCACCGGGATCACTACCGGAAAGTCGGAAGACTCGTTCAATATGGTCTGGTATAAAGTGGGCGCCGAGGGATATGTTCACTCCGGCGTCCTCCAACCCGTCTTTACAGTCACTAATCCTGTAGTCAACCAAATTCCTCCGGATGGCACTCTGGCAGAAGTGACTGTGCCGTTTACGGACGCACATTGGGATCCAGGCAGAGATGAACCGGTTTCATATCGATTTTATTTTGCCACTACGTATTGGGTGGTTGAACTGGTTCAGGATGCGGAGGGAAATCCATGGTATGGTGTTCGGGACGATAAATGGGAGTATATTTTTTATGTCCCTGCTCAACACCTACGAATAATTCCAGCTGATGAGTTGAAACCCATCTCCACCGATGTCCCCGCAGATCAGAAGCGCATCGAAGTCTCTATCCCCCAACAGGTAATGATTGCTTATGAATACGACCAGCCGGTGTTCATGGCCAGGATCGCGTCTGGGGCTGTATTCAGCACTGGCGATTATTCGACACCCCTAGGCCGGCATATGACTTTTCGCAAGGATGCTTCCCGCCATATGGCTCGCGGCAATCTTGCTGCCAATGGATACGATCTTCCTGGTGTTCCATGGAATTCGTATATCACCGAAGAAGGGGTCGCGTTCCATGGCACTTACTGGCATAATAATTTCGGTAAACCGCGTAGTCACGGATGTATCAATTTGACACCTCAAGCATCAAAATGGGTATATCTATGGACACAGCCAGACGTCCCACCCGACCAGGAAGGGATATACAAATCGACCGGCACAACCGTAGATATAATGGATGACTAATGCAGTCGAATTGTGGTTACACTCTGTTAATTGACTTTTGTTTTTCGTTGATGTCGCTTGGAGATAAATTGCTTGCTACTTCAGAAGGTCATATAATTAGTTGGGATTGAACTTCATGGCATACCAACCCTTGTTTAAAGGTCTGATATTTGATGAAAATGACCAGCCGGTCGATGTAACCTTGGTCGGAGATGAACCATGCTACGTGGTGAACGATGCCGGATTTCACCGCCATATACCTTCAGATTTGGTCGATCGCCAGGTATTACTGACGATGGGCAAGATGATCGAAGGTCATGAGGATGAGCTGGCAGACCAGACTGCAAAAATGCTTGGACAGGATGACATCTTTTCTAAAGCGTTGATCGAAAATCAGCTTAAAAACCTGGAACAGCAGTTCGAGGCTGTATTAAAATCAGGGATTCCTGAAGAAGGTCGCGCATATATGGGTATGATGGGGTTCCGGGTTAAGATCAACGTGCATGGCGAAGTGCTAGACGTAACCCAGCCTGGGACGATCGCCCCGGAAGACGAATAATACAAGTTGTCTATGACATCAGATTATATTAAGATAGTAACCGAAGCAGATTTCGAATATGAAGTGATTGCCTACTCCAACCAGGTGCCCGTGATTGTCGACTTCTGGGCTGAGTGGTGCAAACCATGCAAAACTCTCACCCCTCTGCTTGAGAAATTGGCGGAAGACGCCCAAGGTTCGTATCGCCTGGCAAAATTGAACGTTGACGATAACCCCAACCTTGCTCTACGTTACAACGTCCGCAGTATACCCAATATAAAGGCGTTTCGAGATGGTCAGGTGGTTTCCGAGTTCCTGGGGCTACAGCCCGAGCCGCGTGTGCGTGAATTCATTCGCAACCTGGCTCCAAGTCAAATTGATTTATTGCTCGAAAAAGGTCAGAGTCAATTAGAATCGATGAGCTGGCTGGAAGCAAGCCTCTCATTCCGCCAGTTCCTGGCTAAATCGCCCAATCATCCGGCTGGATTGTTAGGTTTATTAAAATCCTGCTTGATGTTAGGTGACTATTCAGACGCCAGGCTGATCATTGATGATTTCCCTCCAAGCTCTGAATACTCCCACATGGTGCTGCTTCAGCCTTTATATGTCAGCCTGCTAGCTGAAAATAGTGCTCCTGGATCCAGCGATGAACCCTTAAACGCTGCTTATCACAATACTCTGCGTCTGATCAAACGGGGCAATTTAGCCGCTGCGATGGATGGATTGATCGATATCCTTCGCCAGGATAAGCATTTTAATAACGATGGCGTGAGAAAAGTCTTGCTGGGACTGTTTGAGTTGCTTGGAGATAACCACCCATTGACGTTAGGCTATCGCCGGGAATTGGCGATGGTGTTGTTCTAGAAAAAAACAAGGGGCTGCTTATTGTTATGAGCAGCCCCGGCTGAACGCTATTGTTGGTTTGCTTGTGTTGTGCCTTCTTTCCAATCAGGCGCAGCACGCTGCAGCTCGACCTTCGAGACTTGATTTGATTTTCCACAGTGCGGGCAATGGACGTTATAATGCCCTTGATGCTCACTTGCCAGTTGGTCTAATGCAGCATGAACGATAGTCTTATCCAGGCCAAACGGACGGTGACAATGCTGACATCGAATTTGCATACATACACTCCTTTCTGGTAAGCTCATACCATGACAAGATTTTACACCAAAACAGGCGATGATGGTTATACCAGCTTATTGGGTAAGGGAAGGGCGTCCAAGTACGACCGTCGCATTGAAACCATAGGTGCAATCGACGAAGCCAATGCAGCCATTGCTCTGGCACGCTCCCTGAGTATCTCCACGGAAACATCCCATATCCTGCTTGATGTCCAAAAAGATTTATATCACCTCATGTCTGAAGTGGCTGCCACCCCTGAAAATGCATCGCAATTCAGGCTGATCACTGCTGAGAGGGTCCATTGGCTCGAATCTCAAATTGATGCGATAAGCTCGGAGGTGACCATCCCGGATGAATTCATCCTCCCAGGCGATTCGACTTCCGGTGCCGCCCTGGACCTGGCTCGCACTGTTGTCCGCCGAGCTGAACGTTATATTGCCCATCTGCTCCACTCGAAAAAACTTGCGAACCGGGAAATCTTGCATTATATGAATCGTTTATCATCTTTGTGCTTCGTGCTGGAGCTGTTGGAAAATCAAGCGGCAGGGAGTATCCATCCCACTTTAGCGAAGAAATAATTGTCCCTCCTTCACCAAGATATTAAATAAAAAGAGAGCGTTGAAAATAAACGCTCTCTTTTGGATATCGCAGTATATCTAACCACCGCCTGCGAGGGCGGCATCGATGGCTGATTTCAATTGATCGTAAGTTGGAATTGATCCTGGTGAGACTTCATTTCCGTTCAAAAATACCGATGGGGTGCTGTTAACTTTAGCGGCCACCCCCTGCTGGTAATCAGCGTTGATCTCGGTAGAATATGTATCGGCTTTAAAGCATTTATTAAATGCAGTCATATCC
>JBGOYO010000306.1:0-4243 GCA_041479715.1 Anaerolineae bacterium | reverse complement strand
TCCTTTCGATTTCAGGTTCGCTAGAGAAGCTGCCACGCGTTTCATTCCAATATTCTCAAAGAAAATATCCACGATCTCATCATCATCTTGAATACGGCTGCTTAACACCATCCCATCACCCCAAACGGGATGCTGCACGTGCGTACCAGGCTTATATTTTTGTGAAGTGACCTTCGCTGCGCCCTGGCGTTTGGATTCCCATTGGGTGGCGCTCGAATCGAACATCGCCAGTCTGGAGGGTCGCATTGCCCGCATGGAGGCGGTCTCTTCCAGCATGTTCTCCGGGATATCGGAAAGGAACCGCGATGGCTCAACCGGTTCGGGATATCCGAAGGCGCTCCGGTTCTGAGCGTAGATCAAATACAGCCTGTCTTTTGCCCGGGTGATACCTACATACAACAAGCGCCGTTCCTCCTGCATCGCTTCAGGGTCCTCAAATGATCGTGAATGAGGGAGGGTTCCTTCATTCAAACCTGAAATGAAGACCACAGGGAATTCCAAACCTTTGGCGGCGTGCAGGGTGAGCAGTGTGGGCACGTTGGCACTGGTCTCAATCGTATCTTGATCGGAGACCAGGGCAATATTTTCGAGGAACTCACTCACCGTCCGGTCCTGATATTCTGCTGCCAGCCGGCGCAGCTCCATCACGTTCTCCCAACGATCGCTACCTTCATCCGTCCCATCATCGATATACGCGTGGTAATCGGTCTGGTCGATGATCTGGTCCATGATATACAGGGGTGCAAGCTCATTCACCTGGCTGGTCAAACGGATAAATAACTCTCCGAATCCTGCCAGGATGGTTAGCGCCCGGTGGGGAAATGTAGTAATAAATGGCTCAGGATTGCGGCCCATCTCGAGCAAAAGCCTGCCGGGAGTCAGGCCGGCTTTCTGGGCTTGCGTCCGCAGGATCTGCAAGGTTTTATCACCCACTCCGCGCGGCGGCACATTGATCACCCGGATGAGACTCGGCTCGTCATCGGGGTTATGCACAAGGCGCATATAGGCGATGATATCCTTCACTTCTCGCCGACCATAAAAACGTTGGGCACCAACAAGCTTGTACGGCAGACCCGCGTGTAGGAATGCTTCCTCCAGCAGGCGGGATTGGGCATTCGTGCGATACATAACGGCTACATCACCGGGTTTTATCTGTCCACGTCCAACCAGGCTGGCAGTAGTATCTACAATGAAAGAAGCTTCCTGGCGGTCGTCATAGGTTTCATATAAAATGACCTTGAGGCCTTCCGTGCGCTCGGTGAATAACTGTTTTGAAGTGCGATTCGGGTTGGGGTCGATGACAGCCATAGCCACATCCAGGATCTGCTGTGTGGAGCGGTAATTTTGCTCCAACAGGATGATCTGGGAGTTCGGAAAATCCTGCTCGAAACGCAAGACGTTGCGGTAGTCTGCTCCCCGCCAGCGATAGATCGACTGGTCGGCATCACCAACAGCAAAAATATTGTTGTGGTAAGACGATAACTTTTTCAACAAGGCGTATTGAGCCAGGTTGGTATCCTGGAACTCATCTACCAGGATATGCTCGTAACGGCGAGCATAACGCTCACGCACAGTGGGGTTATCTTCCAGCAGAGCGGCTGTATAAAGCAGAAGGTCGTCAAAATCTACGGCGTTGTTGGTCAACAGCATCTGCCGATATCCGATGTACACCCGCTTGACGACCTCGTCGCGGTAGGTTTGCACCGGGTATTCATCAGGGAGTATCAACTCATTTTTGGCGTTTGAAATGGAGTTTAATATCGCCAAGGGTCGGTATTGTTTATCGTCCAGGTTAAGATCGAGGATAACACGCTTGACTAGACCCATCTGGTCATCTTCATCGAAGATGACGAAGTTTGAATTGAACGGCAGGTATTCCGCTTCACGACGCAGGATGCGGGCGCAGATGGCGTGGAAGGTACCTAACGTAACACCGCGAGCATTCTCCTCGCCCAGCAGGTTATATACTCTGTTTTCCATCTCACGGGCAGCTTTGTTGGTGAAAGTGACAGCCAGGATGTTGTACGGTCGCACGCCCATCTTACCGATCAAATAGGCGATGCGGTGGGTGAGGACGCGCGTTTTTCCAGAACCAGGTCCCGCCATTACCAGCACGGGACCCAATCCAGCCATTACAGCCTGTTGCTGTTGTTCATTTAGACCAGTGAGGAGGTCCATCCGGCAAATTCTACCATAATTACAATTCCGGCAGCTTTTAGGATGAATCAGAGTTCCTGGTTGTCAAGATTCTTGCTCTGGGCTAAAATCACGGCATGGATTGGAACATGATTGGTCATGAATGGGCGGTTGACCTGCTGGCGGAACACGTGGCAAAGGGCAGGGAACGGCACGCTTATTTAATCACTGGTCCGCAGGGGGTGGGTAGGAAAACGCTGGCATTACGCTTCGCCCAAAGCTTGAACTGCACCAAACCGCCCTCGCCGGGTCAGCCATGCCTGAAATGTTCAACTTGCAAGCGCATGGCTGCCATGCAGCATCCTGACCTTTCGTTGGTGCAGGCGGAACACGAAGGTGAGGTTTTACGCATCGACCAGGTGCGTGAGCTGCAGCACAGCCTGTCGCTGGCACCATATGAGGCGCGCTACCGGATTGCGTTGATCCTGCGCTTTGAAGAAGCCAACACCAGCACGGCGAACGCCATGCTGAAAACTCTGGAGGAACCACCCCCTCAGGTGGTGGTGATCCTCACAGCTAAAAGTGCGGAAAGCCTTCTGCCTACCATTGTCTCGCGCTGCGAGGTATTGCGCCTGCGCCCGCTTTCAATCGAGGAGACTTCAACCGGGCTGCAAACACTAAGGAGTGTGCCGGTGGAAGAGGCGGACCGGCTGGCGCACATTTCCGATGGGAGACCTGGATATGCGCTTCGGTTGATCGAGCAACCCAGCCTGTTTGAGCAGAGACAGTCATGGTTGGATGAGCTGCTGCGCTTACTGGCCAGCTCACGCGCCGAACGATTCGCCTTTGCCAGGGTAAGCGTCGAAAACCCGGATGAGCTGCGCAGTGAGCTGCAGGTCTGGCTGACTTTTTGGCGGGATGTGCTCATCACAGCGGCCGGGATAACCAGTGCGCTGACCAACCTGGATTATGCAACCAGGATAGCGCAGTTGGCTGGCGAGATTGGGCTGCAAAAAGCGCAGTTCTTCGTCAACGCCATCGAGAGCACCATGGAGCGTATCGATCGGAATGTAAACCCTCGCCTGGCTTTGGAAGTGCTGCTGATGGATTACCCCAAGATTGATTTAATGGGTTGAGATGGAACTATGCTATACTGAGATTGGGTCTCAATTTTGATGAACGATCTGCTTCCAACTCTTAAAGAAGACAATTCAACCCGTGCCTCATTGGAATTGCTGTACAACATCAGCCGCGAGCTGAGCTCGGCGCTTGATCTACGTACACTACTGGAGCGGGTGCTGTTTTTGTCCATGCAAAATGTCGGAGCAATCAACGGGTCCATCATTGTCCTGGACGACAATGGTGACCCGGTGGATTCAGCGATTATCGCCGGCGACACCGTGCATAAGCACACCACCAAACGACTGCTTGAGCCGCTCGATCGAGGTCTGTCAGGCTGGGTGGTGCGGGAACGGCGGGTGGCGCTGGTGGAAAATACCAACCAGGATTCCCGCTGGATGCCTCGGCAGTACGAAGATGACGAGAAACAGCTGCCTAAATCCGCAGTCAGCGCACCCATTCTGGTGCGGGATAAGCTGGTGGGGGTCCTGACCCTGGTCCATCCCAACCCCGGTTTCTTCCGCTCGGAGCACGTCTCCCTGGTGCAGGCCATTGCCGACCAGGCGGGGATTGCCGTCCTGAATGCCCGGCTATATGATGAAAGCCAGCGCCAGGCTGAAGTGATGACCACCCTGGCAAAAAGCGCTTCCGGGATATCCGCCAGCCTGAACCTGGATAGCGTTTTTATGGGTATCCTTGAACAAACCATCCTGGCATTGAACGTCCAGGTAGTCGCATTGACCCTGGTTGATATGCAAAGCGGCGGTCTTGAGCTCAGGGCAGTCAAAGGAAGGACGAAGACGAAGGACGGCATATTGCCATATAAGGTCGAAGGTGGAGTTTCACGTTGGGTGGTGGATCATGATGAAGGTGTGATCATCCTGGATGCGAACAATGATAAACGGTTTGATCCCGATGATGACCAGGTAAAACGTATCATCTCTAAGTCCATCCTATGTGCGCCGATCCATTACAGCAGTCAGGTCAT
>JBGOYO010000305.1:0-4247 GCA_041479715.1 Anaerolineae bacterium | reverse complement strand
GCCACCTTCCTGGTCTCTATCCGTCAATTCCCACAACCCGATCCCGAGGAACGCTCGTTTCCATGGCCGCTCCTTTGATATTATGAAGGATTACCGCCTCGCTTTGCTTGGTTTCGGCAACGTTGGACAAGCTTTCCTCCGCTTGCTGCAGCGCAAGAAAGATCTGCTCTCGCAGGATTACGGGCTCCGGTTCACCCTCACCGGCATTGCCACCACCCGGCATGGTATGGCAATTGATCATGATGGCATCGATGGCGACCGTGCCTTGCAGCTCATCACAAGAGGTGTCAGCCTCAATTCACTCTCCAGCGGTCCCCCGATAACAGAGCCCCTTGAGTTCATCCGCACCTGTGGCGCCAGCGTGCTTGTTGAAAACACTCCCGTCAGCTACGCCGATGGTCAGCCTGCTCTGAACTACCTGCGCGCTGCTCTCGGATTGGGAATGCACGCCATCACCGCCAATAAAGGTCCGGTGGTCTACGGTTTCCAGGAGCTCACTGCCCTGGCCATGCAGCATAGATCGAGGTTCTTCTTCGAGTCAGCCGTAATGGACGGTGCCCCCATCTTCTCTCTGTTCCGCGAGGCCTTACCTGCCGCCAGCCTGTATTCCTTCCACGGCATCCTGAACTCCACCACCAACCTGGTCCTCACCCGCATGGAAGAGGGTGACACATTTGAAGGCGCAGTCGCTTATGCGCAATCGATCGGCCTCGCCGAGACCGAGCCATCCGGCGATATCGATGGTTGGGATGCTGCAGTAAAGGTCTCAGCTCTGGTCACCGTTCTGATGGGGATTCCGCTTAAACCTGGAGAAGTAGAGCGCACGGGCATTCGCAGTCTTACCCCCGAGGATATCTCGCAGGCGCGCAAGCAGGCGAAGCGCTGGAAGCTGGTCTGCACTGCTAGGCGTGATGGCAACCTCGTCACAGCGCGGGTAGCCCCTGAGCTGGTTGGCGCTGATTCTCCCTTTTATGGAGTGAACGGCACCTCCAGCATTGTAACGTTTGAGACCGACGTGCTGCCTCAGCTCTCCATCGTGGAGGGCAATCCTGGTCCTGAAACCACTGCTTACGGCCTGCTGGCAGATTTCATCAATGCAACCCGCTAAGACATCCTGATCTTCGTCCAAATTCAAAGGAGGGAATATGTTTTTCGGCATTTACACCCCGAACTTCGGTGCTGAAACCACTCCCCAATTACTGGCTGAGCTGGCAGCTGAGGCTGAGGATGCCGGCTGGGATGGCTTCTTCCTGTGGGACCATATCGTTTACAGTCGCAAGCAAAAACTCCCCCTGTATGACCCCTGGGTGACCCTGGCAGCCATCGCCTTGCGCACAGAACTGTTGCGTATCGGCACATCAGTGACCCCAATCGCCCGCCGCCACCCGTGGAAGCTGGCGCGTGAAACGGTCACACTGGATCACCTCTCGGGTGGGCGGCTGATCCTCGGTGTGGGTGTCGGCGACCCGGATGAGGACGATTATGGCACCTTCAATGGACCCACCGACAGTAAAGTGCGTGCTGCCATGTTGGACGAAGGCTTGGAGATCCTGGACGGGTTGTGGAGTGGCAAACCCTTTGGGTATCAAGGTGAGTATTACAGGATGAAGAAATGCACCTTTCTCCCCACTCCGGTACAGGTGCCTCGCATACCCATTTGGGTTGGTGGGTTCTGGCCTCATAAACGTCCCTTCCGGCGGGCCGCCCGTTGGGATGGTGCCTTCCCCCTGAATCTAGGTGGACCCTATACTCCTCCACCCGACACATTGCGCACCATCAAAGCCTATATCGATCAACATCGCCAAATTCAGGCACCCTTTGATCTGGTCATCATGGGTGTAACCCCCGGCAATGACCTCAAAGCCGGGCGCAAAAGGATAGCTGGTTACGCTGGCACAGGCCTTACCTGGTGGTTGGAAAGCCTGTACCGCTGGCGGAACTCGATCGACGCCATGCGCCAACGCATCCGACAGGGACCTCCGCGTCCGGATCAGTAAGTGTGACAATTCAATTAATGGGAGGATCTAAATGTCGATTGGTCGGTTTTATGCAGGGATTGCGGCGGTAATCAGGTCGTCTCAAACCAACCAATATTTGCTTCTGCGTCGCTCGGACCAGAAGGATTATGGACCTGGCGTTTGGGAATGTGTCACCGGGCGGGTCGACCAGGGCGAAGGATACGAAGATGCTTTGCTGCGTGAAGTGCGCGAAGAGCTGGGAGTTATAGTGCAGACCGAATACATCCTCGGCACCACCCATTTTTATCGTGGAGCTCCCGCAGCTGAGAACGAGCTGGTAGGCGTGGTTTATTTGTGCTCGTTGGATGATCCTGGCTCCATCACGATCGGTCCAGAACATTCCGAGTTCCGCTGGTTTGCCGTCGAGGAGGCCCTCGAGCTCTTATCCGCTACCGATCCATCCACCCAGTGGGCCAGGCGGGTGATCGAACGAGCTGAGGTTATCCGGACAATACTCCCGTCTAAACTGGTTAAATTAAACCAGCAAACTGGCTTCGAATTAGGTTGAGCTTACGTGGTTAACTAGATCAAGAAGCTCTCTTCTTGAAAAGAATAGGTTCGAGGGCGAGATTCTCGGTTGCTTCCCGATGCATCGTCTTAACCGTCTCTTCCAATAGATAAACCATTCGCAGACGTTCCTGCTTGGCATTATTGAGCGGGTTATAGGCAATCGGCTTTCCGACGATGACCAAACCGTCTTCGTGGATGGCAACCGGATAAAATGGCAGACGCTTCCCCGTTTCCTGATAGTACTGTTCCCCTAACCGTAAGAAGCCGTGTTTAAACGGGCAAATCCCCGTGATTGGGTCCGGGAGGCTCTCAGAATCCTCGGGTACGATTAGTACATATTTACCCTGTTTTAGGAGGGCAAGGCTGGTTTGAAAAGTTTGTACCTGCTCCTGGTGAGTCGTAGGTACAGGGATACATCCGATTGATAACAGCAGGGGTGTGGATATTTTGCAGATGCCTTCTGCGAGAAGACTGCTTAATGGTGGCTGAAGGTGCAGTACATTTTCGACAAAATCCTTGCGAACGATTTCCGGTCCCTTAACTTTATCTACCGTATCCCCCTCGACCCACGGGTAAAGCCGCATCGGTAGGGAGGAGCATATCCCCACCGGGCCGACGGCGCCCATATGATTGGCAACGATCACACCTGGCCCATCCTGCAGAAACTCCCCGCCAATCAATTCCCCATCCCACATGAAAATTTCCAGGATGCTTATAATGAGATGATATGCCAAATCGCTAAGCATAGACGCGCCTTCCCGGTTTAATCGCGGATATCCGGAAAATCATAGAATAAAGGTTTGGAGGAAATTTGCATAGAGACCACATTGATGAAGTATTTTACGTTGGAATCAAATGAGCTCTTAAACCTTCTTCCTGAAGTCTGTACCATCAGACTTTTATCGACTTTGAGTTTCCCCACTTTACGCAGTTTCAAGGTCAGCCAGTAGTCGACGGTTAAATTGACCTCCGGGTCAATCCCCCCAATCTGGGTCACTGCAGCGCGCCTGACTGCCATATTATTTCCCGGCAGCGCCTGATTGAAAAACAGCACGGCCTGGAAGGTTTTGTTAAGGATTGGGTGCATATCATAAAAAGCTAATTTCCCCCCAACCGCAACAAATTCCGCCGCGCCTTCGAGGTGGGACAGGATTTTAGTTGTCCAGTCCGGCGGCACTCGGCAATCGGCATCCGTAAACGCTATGAACTCGGTTTGACTCACTTCAATCCCCCTGCGGATTGCGTGAACATAACCTTTCCGAAGCTCTTTTTCCACCCTCACCCCTTTTTCCAGGGCAATCTTGGCAGTTAAATCGGTCGAATTGTTGTCGATGACGATGATTTCATATTTTTCTTTATCAAGGGTCTGGTTCAGGAGAGAATCAAGACATCCTGCAATCAATTCCTGCTCGTTATAAACGGGCACAACTACCGTCAAAATTTTATCCATCTTGTCTCTCCGGTATATATATACCTTGAATAGAGTTATAGTTACGAAAGACCATTATTCTTCGCCTAAATATCCGGCGTATAATAGTCGATTAACGTTTACTGAGTAATCTTATCACCTTTCGGGTAGAGATAGTCCGGGTAGACGCATGCCGTTGTCGAATTATAATTATTAAGAGGTAAAGAGGTACGCATGGAAATACCCAGTCTGGAACATGTCACTCTCCCCACCAATGGTATCCGTTTGCATGTAGTCCAAAGCGGGTCACG
>JBGOYO010000304.1:0-4264 GCA_041479715.1 Anaerolineae bacterium | reverse complement strand
TACTGGTCGATTGCCGCCGAGCTGCGCCCCGAGAAACTCAAAGAAACCTTTGTCGCCAAACTGGCTAAAGTGGACGAAGCCGAGCCCGTCCTGGGGAACCAGGAACAGGTCCAGCCAATCCTGGTGGATATGGAAGCTTCCGTCTACGTCATCTCCAAGATTAAGCGGGGTGAGCGCAGGCGTAAGCCCTCCGCACCTTTCATCACCAGCACCATGCAGCAGGAAGCTTCCCGCAAACTGGGCTATACCGCCCGCCGTACCATGGCGTTGGCGCAGCAGCTATATGAAGGCATCGACCTGGGCGAAGGTGCTGTAGGCTTGATCACCTACATGCGTACCGATTCGACCAACGTCGCCGAAACCGCCCAGGCTGAAGCGCGTGAGTTCATCGGCGCACGCTATGGAAAAAGCTTCTTACCGCCCGAGCCTCCCAAGTATCTGGCTAAAGCCAAGGGTGCCCAGGAAGCCCACGAGGCCGTCCGCCCCACTTCGGTCATGCGCCAGCCCGATGGCATCAAGGAATTCCTCAACCGCGACCAGTACCGTTTGTACCAGCTGGTTTGGCAGCGCTTTGTAGCTTCCCAGATGGAATCGGCCGTTTTTGACACGCTGTCGGTGGAAGTGACGGGCAAATCCGCCGGGCATGAATACTTGCTGCGCGCCTCCGGTTCCACGGTCAAGTTCATCGGCTTCCTCGTGGTGTATGAAGAAGCCAAGGATGAAGACCAGGTCTCCGAAGAGGAAGAAGAAAATGCCCGCATCCCCTCCGGGATCCTCGAAGGGCAGGCCCAGAAACTGGTGCGCCTGCTCCCTGAGCAACACTTCACCCAGCCCCCGCCACGCTACACCGAGGCCACCCTGGTGCGCGCCTTGGAGGAATACGGCATTGGCCGTCCCTCCACCTACGCCCCCATTTTGAGCACGATCCAGCAGCGTGGCTACGTGGTGCGTGACCAGAAGCGTCTTTCCCCCACCGAGACCGGCATCCTGGTCAACGACCTGATCACCGAGCACTTCCCCGAGGTGGTTGACGTGGGCTTCACCGCCAAGATGGAGGAAGATCTTGATCTAATTGCCGAGGGCAAGCGTAAATGGGTTGATTCGATTCGGGAATTCTGGGGACCCTTTGCCGAACAGGTGGCCCAGGCAGAGATCATGATGCCCGAACTGAACATGGGTCCTGAGCCGATCGGGCGGATGTGTCCTGAGTGTGGGAAAGAGCTGGTCATTCGGTATGGACGCTATGGTAAATTCATCAGCTGCAGTGGATTCCCCGATTGCCGCCATACCGAGGCCTGGCTGGAAAAGATCGGCGTGACCTGCCCCAAGGACAGTGGGGATATCGTGGCGCGCAAGACCCGTAAGGGACGCACCTTCTACGGCTGCGCCAACTACCCCAACTGTGATTTCACCTCCTGGAAGCTGCCCCTGGCCCACCTCTGCCCCGAATGCGGTGGCATGCTGGTGGTAGCCAACAAGAACCAGGCCCAGTGCCTGTCCTGTGAGACCCAGTTCCCCCTCGATTCAGTCACAGCCGAGGAACCGGCTGAAGTCGAGAAATAGCCCTTTATAGTTCATGTGTTTCTGTAGAGACGCCCTTCCCGGGCGTCTCTTTTTAGCTCTTGTCATTAGTATAAGGGTATTCTCAGCGGATGATCACATATGAGTCCGTGGTAGGAGCGACCCGCCCGATAGCCAATGAGATTATAAATAGCAGGAATATATTGGCAAATCAGATCGAGGTTAGTCTGGTTGGGTCGCCACTACTCTTCAGACATCTAATTTTGGTGTCCTTACGAAAGGATGCTCCACCTGGCACCTCTCTTGCAACTAACACGCAATGGTCTAAGATAGTTGCATTTTTAATCACTATCGTCTAAAATTAGAACCGTTACACCCATCTTAATAAATATTACATATCTTTCCATTAGACTCTCAGGCTCGGAGATTAAAGATGGACCAAAATCAAATGGACCAAAATCAGACGGACCCCACCCAACCGGATCCAACCCAACCGGACCAAACCCAGACGAACCAGTCTGCAACGGTTATAGTCCAAGAATATGCCAGACGACCGGTGGTAATTGGAATCATTGGCATTGTAGTTGGGTTGGCCTTAGGCTTGATCATCGGTTGGGGGATTTGGCCAGTCCAATGGTACGACGCCGCACCCTCCAATCTCCATCCCGGTTATCGGGACTGGTGGATGCGCATGTCGATTATTTCCTATGGCGCCACGGCTGATGCCGCCACCGCCAAGGCAGAATATGACGCTCTTGGCAAATTTGGCGCAGATACACTCGCTGGGGTAAAGTCCAGCCCAGGGAATATCGAGCCCAATCTGATCACCCAGTATGCGGCCGCTGTGTCCGCCACTGCTCCGGTGCCGGCAAAGACATCTGCACCCGGTGTTACTCCAACGGCAGCCGCAACTACCGGTGGCCGGTCCAACTTGACCACCTTGCTGATCGTAATGTGCGTGGTTACCCTGTTGGTGGGCGCCGCAATTGTGGTCTACTTCGTGCTCCAAGGACGCAAGCGCGCCGACATCTCAGCTCCTACTACCCAGTTGTCGCTTGCCGATGAAACAGCTCCCACCGAATGGGCGAGTGTACCCACCGCCACCAGCGAGCAAGCCCCCATGGTTCAATTCATGGCCTCCTACAAGGGCGGTGACGACCTGTTCGACGACTCCTTCAGCATCGATAGCCCCTCCGGTGAATTCCTGGGTGAGTGCGGTGTAGGTATCTCCGAGAATATCGGAGTGGGTGTACCCAAAAAGGTGACCGCTTTTGAAGTCTGGCTGTTCGATAAGAACGACATTCAAACGGTGACCAAGGTGCTGATGAGTGCCCATGCCTTCAATGACCCAACTATCCGCCAGAAGCTGGAAGCCAAAGGCGAGCCTTTCCAGGCCAACTCGGGTGGGCAGACCATCCTCGAGACTGCTACCTTGCGCCTGGTTGCTCGTGTGGTCGATATGGCTTACGGGCAAGGAGCCATGCCCGAGAGCAGCTACTTCGACTCACTCGTGCTCGAGCTAGCCATCTGGCAAAAGCAATAAACCGATTTACCGAAGATAACAAGAGTGGATCGATTTTCGTCGATCCACTCTTTTGTTGTCTCGATATACCGATACCCCATTTATTCCTCCTCCCTCGCAAGGAATGTAAAAAGAGGTTTAAAAAGGGTAAGCATTCGCAACGCTGATGCTTACCCTTATATTGTTAATTTACCATCAATCAGATGACGGAAGTGTTTTTTTATTCGATCTTGAGGATTTTCAGCTTAATTTCTCCACCCGGCGTGCTGGCGGTCACTTCATCGCCCACTCGCCCTCCCAGCAATACCCTACCAATGGGAGACTCATTGGATATTCTCCCGTTGCGCGGGTCAGCCTCAGTAGCTCCCACAAGGAAATAGGTCTCTGCTGGGTAGTCGCCCTCCTGGACGGTGACGCGTGACCCCACTTGCACGGTATCGGTCGGGCCCTCGCTCACGTCGATGATCTTGGCATTCTTCAAAAGGTACTCCAACTCCTGGATCCTACCCTCCAAGAATCCCTGGTCCTCTTTCGCCTTATGGTAATCCGCGTTTTCTGATAAGTCGCCCATCTGGATCGCAGAGCGCAGCCGTTTAGCGATCTCATTCCGCTTTGGACCTTTTAGCTCTTCCAGCTCGGCCTTCAGCTTTTCAGCACCTTCAGAAGTCAAGAAGACATCCTGTTCCATAATTCTTCCTATCAGGGTTTCATCACCGGGTCGAACAGCTTTTGGTATTCCTCCACCGCGAACCGGTCGGTCATCCCGGCAATATAGTCGCACACTGTTCGCTCGAGGCCGCGTTCCTTGGTCCATTCCTGGACGTGGTTGGGCAGGATCGCCGGCTCCTGAGCATAGGCTTTGAACAGGTCGTTGATGATCCGCTCAGCTTTGACCGCCATACGCACTACCCGGTGGTGGCGGTACAGGTTGCTGTACAGGAAATCCTTCAGCTGGCGGTTGCGCTGGTGCATTTCATCGCTGAACGTGACCACGTTATATGGCAGGCTCTGCAGCTCGAGCACCGATCGCACCCCGCTTTCACGCAGCTGCTTATCGGTGGCGTAGATCATATCGCTCACTTCCATATCGATCAAGTTGCGGATCATGCGGTGGCGGGCCAGGTCATCCAAAACCTGCCCGCGCCAGCTGATGCTTTCCACCAAGATCTCCCACAGGGTGATACCTTCTAACATGTGGGTGTTGATCATCCCAGAGCGCAG
>JBGOYO010000303.1:0-4277 GCA_041479715.1 Anaerolineae bacterium | reverse complement strand
TTTAATTACCTCGATCTTCTTGGCACCGGCGTCTTTGATTACGACGTTAAACTCGGTTTTTTCTTCAACCGCCTCAGCAGCGGCAGCTCCACCACCAGCAGGCGTGGCTGCCATGGCAACGGGGGCAGCTGCAGAAACGCCCCATTTCTCTTCCAGTTTCTTTACGAGATCAGCAGCTTCGAGAACGGTGAGGGTGCTTAGTTCCTCGACCAGTTTATTGATGTCAGACATGTTATAAACTCCTTCTAAGTTCAAAATGATGTTTTGGTTGTAATATTGTAAACAGGTTATGTTTACATAACAATGATTGATAGGTACTGAATGAATGAAGGTACTATGCAGGGGCTGCTTCAGGTTCCGCATGCGCCTTGATCACCGCAGCGATCATTCGACCTGGCTCAGCCAATGTTCGTACCAGCTTGCTAGCCGGAGCGAGCAGCGTACCAAGCAGCTGGGCACGTACGACAGGCAGCGGCGGTAATTCAGCCAGCGCTTTGACGCCCTCAGTAGTCAAAGATTGCTTTTCCAGGAAGCCGCCTTTGATCTTGAGAAACTCGGAAGTTTTAGCAAAATCAGTCACGGTCTTCACGGTTGCAGGAGCATCCGTAAAAGCAAATACAACTGCAGTGCTGCCCTCTAATTGCCCCGGTGGAATTGAATATCCCGCTTGCTCAAATGCCCGCTTAGCCAGTGTGTTCTTAATGATGTGGAACTCACCACCATTTTCCCGCACTTTCGCTCTCAAGGAATCGATATCTTTCATCGTCAAACCCACATACTGGGTCAGGACCAGGGCTTTGCTTTGTTTCACCCATTCGCTATATTGAGTGATCAGCTCATTCTTGCGTTCCTTTGTAATAGCCAAGGTAATTTCACCTCCTTTCAAATAAAAAATCTTTGCCTCGCTAACCTAGCTTGGCAAAGACTCTCCGTCATCCGCATTGAACCCGCTATCGGCGGGCTAAATTTCTTGGAGATATCTTCACCTGGGCAGGAAATTAAGCGGTTTTATCGCACCTGCTGTCTTGGGCGAAGCTTATTTTTAGACCACAACTATATCACAAAATTACTATTCCTGTACAGCCATGCTTTGTGCTTGCATTGGATCCAGCTTGATCCCCGGACCCATTGTGGATGTAAGGGTAATTCGTTTAATATATGTACCCTTGACCGATGCCGGTCTGGCTTTCTTAATCGCATCCATCAATGCCGCCAGGTTCTCGAAAAGCTGCTTCTCTTCGAACGATGCTTTCCCGATTGGAATGTGCAGGTTGGCGGTCTTGTCGACCCTGAATTCCACCCGCCCAGCCTTGGTTTCACGGATCACACGTGGAAGGTCTTCCGCCGGCACAACGGTTCCAGCTTTCGGGTTGGGCATCAACCCACGAGGACCTAAAACACGACCCAACCGGCCTACCTTGCCCATCAAATCGGGTGTGGAGATGGTTACATCAAAATCGGTCCAACCACCCTGGATCTTGGCGATTGTCTCGTCATCATCCGCCACATAATCTGCGCCTGCTTCGCGCGCTAGTGTCGCCCCTTCGCCTTGCGCAAAGACCAGCACCCTCACTGATTTACCCAATCCGTGCGGAAGTACTACAACATCACGCACCTGTTGGTCGGCATGACGAGGGTCAACGCCCAGTCTCATATGGACTTCCACCGTCGAATCAAATTTGACGTATTGGGTTTCTTTAACCAGGTTCACTGCTTCTTCAGGGCTGTACCAGTGATCCTCATCAATTTTAGCTAATGCAGCTAAATATTTCTTTCCGTGCTTTGCCATATATTCTCCTTCGTGGTGCAAACGGGTGGGTTCCACCCTCCCACAGGGTTAGTCTTCTGTTACCGTCAAGCCCATGTTGCGGGCGGTGCCTTCGATCTGACGCATCGCACCTTCGATGTCCACCGCATTTAAGTCCTTCATCTTCACTTCAGCGATCTCACGCACCTGTTTGCGCGTTACCGTACCGACTTTCTCGCGGTTAGGGACTGCCGAGCCTTTCTCCACTCCCGCGGCTTTCTTCAGCAGTACTGCAGCTGGGGGTGTTTTCAGGATGAATGTGAATGATCCATCGGTAAAGATGGTGATCTCCGCCGGTATGATCTCGCCCATGCGGTTGTTGGTGCGGGCATTATATTCTTTGCAGAATGCCATCAGGTTGATTCCGTGCCCGGCTAATGCAGGTCCAATCGGTGGTGCAGGGTTCGCTTTTCCAGCCTGGATCTGCAGACGTACAATTGCCTTTAGTTTCTTTGCCACTTTATTCTCCTTTCGCCGCTCATCTCTCGCAGAGCAGCGGCGCGTGGTTTTAGCGGGTGATTATTGGGGACACCCTCCCACTTGTACAGCCAGAGATTACCTGGCTATCGCTTACGCTTTCTCTACCTGTAAAAAGTCAAGCTCAACAGGTGTTTCACGACCGAAGAAGTTCACCATCACACGAACTTTCGCTCTTTCCATATCGATCTCCGCTACCGTGCCGCGGAAATCATTGAACGGGCCATCCACGATGCGCACACGTTCTCCGGAGCGAAAGGTAACTTTGATGTGCGGTGCTTCAGCCTCCATCCGCTTGATAATCTGTGCCACTTCCTCCGGTCTTAGCGGGGTGGGCTGTGTTCCCATCCCCACGAATCCCGTCACCCCTGGCGTGTTCCGCACTACGTACCATGATTCTTCCGACATGATCATGTTGACCAGGATGTATCCTGGGAACACCCTGCGCTCCACGGTGCGGCGTTTACCTTCTTTTACTTCGATCTCTTCCTCCGTGGGGACGACCACGTCGAAAATTCTATCCTTCATCCCCATGGATTCGATCCGCTGTTCCAGGTTATGGCGCACTTTATTCTCATAGCCCGAATAACAATGGACCACATACCAGGCGCGGCCATCTTCCTGTGCCAGCTCATCCGACTGACCAGGATACACCTCGGTCACGATTTCGGCCGCTTCTTGTGGAATGACTACATCTTCCACTTGATCTGCATCCTTCTCGTGGACCTCGAGGGGCTCTTCATTTTCTTCTTCCTGGTCAAATTCGCTCATCATAATCACTTTATCGTCTATATCTGTTTACCGAGTATTCCGTACCAGATTACCCTAGGATTACACCAAAAATTTTGGTATACACTAAGTCCAATCCTCCCAGGATAAGCGCCATAACCAAAATTACACCGATGACAATCCAGGTCATTCGAATTGCCTCTCGGCGAGTCGGCCAAGACACCTTGCGTAGTTCACCAATCGTTTCCTGGAAAAATCTCTGGATTTTATACCAGGTACGTTGGAAGAAATTCATCTCCTGGCGAGCTGTTCTGATATCAGGCACGGTAATCCTCCAGTCATGGTTAAAACGCCGCCTCTTTTAGACGGCGTCATCCGAAATAGTATCTAAAATCAAGGCAGGCCAGGCAGGAATCGAACCCACAACCCCCGCTTTTGGAGAGCGGTGCTCTGCCAAATTGAGCTACTGGCCTAGGTGGGGCTGGCTTTCGCCTACCCCTATTTTGTCTCCCGATGCAGCGTGTGTTTGCGGCATCGCGGGCAATATTTATTAAACTCAATACGCCCCGGATCATTACGTCGATTTTTCTCCGTGGTGTAATTCCGTTCCTTACATTCCGAACATGCCAGGGTGATCACCGGGCGAACATCTTTTTTCGAAGCCATTCTTTTCCTTTTCTCATCACGCCGGGGTTCATCCCCCGGCATTAATTATTATGCAATGATCTTGGTGATCACACCTGCGCCGACGGTCAAACCGCCTTCACGGATGGCGAACTTGGAACCTTGCTCCAAAGCCACTGGCACGATCAGCTCAACTTCCAGGTTCACATTGTCTCCCGGCATCACCATCTCCACCCCTTCGGGCAGCTTGATGTTGCCGGTCACATCCATCGTCCGGATGTAGAACTGCGGGCGATACCCGGTAAAGAAGGCTTTGTGCCGTCCACCCTCTTCCTTGCGCAGCACATACACCTCGCTCATGAACTTGGTGTGCGGGGTGATCGAGCCAGGCTTGGCCACCACCTGGCCGCGTTCCACATCGCTGCGTTCGATGCCGCGCAGCAGGATGCCGGCGTTATCTCCAGCCTGCACCTGGTCCAGGTCCTTGTGGAACATCTCGGTGCCCGTGATGACCGAGGTCATGCTCTTCTCGCGCAGACCCACGATTTCCACCGGGTCACCCTTCTTGGCAATCCCGCGCTCCACTCTGCCGGTCACCACCGTGCCGCGACCCTTGATCGAGAACACGTCCTCGATCGGC
>JBGOYO010000302.1:0-4277 GCA_041479715.1 Anaerolineae bacterium | reverse complement strand
TGCATTGAACAGAGGGTCAATGCGCACATTACCAGTAAAGTATTCCGCTGGTCCTTTTCCGGAGGGTTGTGAGCCGCTTCTATTGATGTCCATTGTTTGAATTCCTTAACTTGGTTGCTATTTTACTGCTCAACGATTGGTCTGCCGTTCTATTTCTTGGGGGTATCTAGCCCCTTGCACTGTGATCTTCGAGAGGGCTTTCTCAATCTCCTGGAGATCGTCGGGCGTGAGTTCGACGGCAAGTGCGCCGATGTTCTCATCCAGACGCTCGAGCTTTCGGCTACCCGGGATGGGAACAATCCACGGCTTCTGGGCAAGCAACCAGGCGAGTGCGATCTGAGCCGGTGTCGCCCCTTTCTGTTCTCCAATGCTGGCAAGCAGATCAATTACCACGCGGTTTGCGATCCGCGCCTCAGGCGTATAGCGCGGGAGGCGGCTGCGGATATCAACACTGGCGAAGGTTGTGTGTTCGTCGATCTTTCCCGTAAGATAGCCCCTGCCCAAAGGGCTGAATGGCACGAAGCCGATCCCGAGTTCCTCGCATGTAGGCAACACTTCCCCTTCAGACTCTCTCCACCATAGGGAGTATTCGCTCTGAACTGCAGTGACTGGCTGGACGGCATGGGCCCGACGAATCGTCTTTGCTCCTGCTTCAGAAAGGCCGAAGTGCTTCACCTTACCTTCCTGGATCAGATCCTTCACCGCTCCCGCCACCTCCTCAATTGGCACGTCCGGATCGACACGATGCTGATAGAACAAATCGATGGCATCAACCTTGAGTCGCTTGAGCGAGGCCTCGGCGACCTGCTTGATCTGTGCTGGCCGACTATCCAGGCCAACCGATGGACTCGGCCCCTTTTGTGGATCGTGTTTGAACCCGAACTTGGTGGCGATGACCACTTGCCCTCGGAAAGGAGAAAGTGCTTCGCCTACCAGCTCTTCGTTGGTAAATGGACCATAGACTTCAGCCGTATCGAAGAAGGTGATGCCTCGGTCAACCGCCGCGTGAAGAAAAGAGATCATCTCCTGCTTGTCGGGAATCGGGCTTTCATCATGGCTCATTCTCATGCAACCGAGCCCAAGGGCCGAGACTTCCAGGTTGCTGTTTCCAAGTTTACGTTTTTGCATTTTCTGAACTCCTATCATTTCGTTATCGGATTAATCCTGGTTATTGACCTTTAATAGAACTCTTTGATCTTAACTAGATTCATGCATCCTATAGCGAGGGCAGATATTCGTATATTTCTTGAGTACTACTTCTAATTATCCTCAGCAGACAAAGTGACATCTGCTGCCGCTCCAATTTTCTCCAGATATTTCTTCTAGTCCTCTATTGAAATTAATTCTTTCTCTTTTTTCAAAACCGCGTTTTCATACACGTTTATTTTGTAGTCCAACAAGTCTAATGTTTTTTGCATTTCTTTCATTCTGGCCTCAAGCAGGTCTCGTTGCTCCATCAAGATTTCTTTTCTGGCCTCAATGGTCTGGTCGCCTTGTTGAACCAATCCGACGTATGCAATCAGTGCTTCAATGGGTAGCCCCGCGCTCCTCATGCACTTGATAAATTCAACCCGCTTCACATCAGTGGCGTTATAATCTCTGATGCCGCTTCCAGTTCGATTTACGGGTGGAATTAGTCCAATACGTTCATAATAGCGAAGCGTATCCGACGAAATACCATATTGTTCACTTATTTGTGCGATCTTCATTTGTTTACCTCTAATTTATAGTTTATCACTTGGAGTTGACTCCAAGTCAAGGGTTTTTGTGAAAATTTAAAGCAGAAATCCTTGTTTGAGTGTTCGAGCCGTGCCAAGGTAAATTTATCTTCTGAAAACAGGTTTAAATCCTAAACTCCCCCCTATGGGCAGAGCTACTACATATATTTAAGCGTTCACCTTTATTTCGATGAGTTTATCCGCCTCATCGCTCGATCTAGCTGGTTCACTTTGGTTTTCAGGTATCAAATGACCATATGTATCCACAGTGCTTACGGGCATCACTCTTTCTGGGGCAGGTACTTTTGGGTATGGATGAAGTACCAACGTATTGTTCCCGATTCAACCGGGTAAATTCCAAGGTCATACGCGTCATTAGTGATTTGCTCGGTCCCCTGGATGATGTCGTTCCCTCCTTGGGCGAGCATCTCTTGAATGGTGATGGGAGGCGAACCGCTGAAACCATGACGCAGCAGCGTGGTGTAGTTCGGAGCCGGAACCGTCTGGTCGGCGATTTCCACACACTCGTCCTTTTCGTCATCCCAGTGCTCTGAATGAGCCCCATACATTATCGTTGCTGAGCCGCTTTCAGGTTGCAGGTCCCCAACGCTGAAGGTATATCCATCGTAGGTGCCATCATACTTTAAGACGATGCTGCCTCCCGATTCAACACTATGCGTCAGGTAATCGTGGCAATTATGCTTATCCTTTTTACCATACATCACCTCACCGAAATCGAGGGTCACTGTATCCTCGCCTTTAAGCACGTATGTTGATACATTTGTCACCATCCTCACGGCATGATCCTCAGCCCAAAAAAGGCTGCCCGACTCCTTTGCGTATCGATCAAGCCCGGGATTCGTTGCGCTGAGTGGCATCTGAATGATAATATGGCCCAGCCACTCGTCACACTCGTCCATCTTGCTGAGTTTATCCCTTATGGCATTTTCTTTCGCCGAGCTTCCGCCCAAACTAATGAGCATGTCCAGGACGTGCAGCATCTCCCTGACACGACCACAATCGCCCTCCTTTAGTAACTCGTCGGCCATCTTCTCCACAGTCACCTTTGCCTCCTCTAGCAGCTTGGCGGAAAGCTCCAGCTCCCCGAATGAATTCGCCAGGTCGGCTGCCTTCAACAAATGAGAGATTCCTGAAGCGTCCGGGTGATTTGCGGCGTAATCTTCAGCGGCATTGGCCAGCTTTCCAAGCCGATCTGCCATCTCCTGCTGCGACTCCGGGCTGTTTGTCCCTGTGCCCCTAATTTCCTGTTCCATGATCCGGGCCCATTCTTCCACATCGATCAAGGCCTCCTGATATGCTTGATCATCATCAGTGGGTGCCTGTGGGAAAGACAGCTTTGCCGCCCCAGGGCGCAGTTTCGGTAGTGGCAAAGCTGAAGTCTCATCCACGTGGGGCCCGAACAGACCGATCAGCGATGTGAAACGAGGAATGGCGCACAATAAACCGCCCTCCGTTTCGGGCTTGCACGCGCCCTCTTCAACCTGCCAGACTCCAGCCTGAGGGTCAAAAATAGCCAGGGTGGATGAAATAGGCAATGTCGGGCTTGGGAAGACCTTGAGGTCGATCGTCTTCCCGGAAGCAATGGCAACAGGATCACCACTTTCAGCACTACCCTGGATTGCCACTGCAAATGCCAGATCCATCAGTTCGCCATTGCTGAGGGGAGCCTGGGAGGGTCCGACGTCCACGATATCGTAAGTGGTTGCTTCAATGTAAGCTGGTAGCGTGGAGACGGCATCGGCAGTGACTTTAAATTCTGCCACAGGCTGCGCAATATCTCCCAACGTTAGAGTGATCTCTCCACCCGTAGCCAGTGGCAGGAAGGCTTTGAAGGGAGTGAGGCGACTTTCAAAGAACGCAGTATCCCCGATGGGCATTCCGGGCTTAACATAACCGCTCGCATATCCCAGCGATCGTACTTCGAGCCAGCCGCTTGTACTCCCAATCAAGTAACCAGAGACAGCGCCGTTGGTGTCGGTCAGATCATTAGCCACCGAGGCAAAAGCAACGGGTGATCCGTCCGGATCAAGCACGAATCCAAGAACAGCTGGTGCCGCCGCATTACTAGTTCCCTGAGTCAGCTGCTGGCTGGTTGCAGATGGGACACCGGTTGGGGTTCTTTGCTCACCCGTCGGAGATGGATTCACCATATTACAGCTAACGATGGCTGCAATAACAATAGTGAAAGCAAGCATTTTATATAGTAGCTGAAATAAATTGGGCGATTTGTGCGGTTGCATCAGTGTCCTCCTTGAATTTATCAACCTGCAGATAGGCCATTAAAAACAAAACGAAATTCACCTTGCTATGGGATTCCGTTTTGCTCTCTCCAGGCCGTTTATGGATAAATCCGGGAATGCGTCAACCTGGTTTAATGTTCTATTAATTTAAGTAGATGATAACATAACACGATGTGGATTTCAATGCAAATATAAAAAAAAGGCGATTATTACCATTCCTATCTTTTCCATGAAGTTGAGAAACCAACCCTGGGTTAAATAAAAAGAGCCGGCCTGCCATTACAGGTCGGCTTGTATA
>JBGOYO010000301.1:0-4302 GCA_041479715.1 Anaerolineae bacterium | reverse complement strand
GGTGGCAGCTGAGTTCGACGAGAGCGGTGAATTCCCCTCCAAGACAATCAAGAAGATGGGAGAAATGGGCTTCATGGGGATTGAAGTGCCCGAAGAATATGGTGGAGCAGGGATGGACACCCTGGCGTACGTGCTGGCGCTGGAAGAAATCTGCAAGGTGGATGCCGCCCATGGCACCATCATGTCGGTCAACAACAGCTTATTTTGTAATGGCATTCTGAAGTTTGGTACGGAAGCCCAAAAGCAAAAGTATGTTACGGCAGTCGCTTCAGGCAAAGCTATCGGGGCATACTCCCTTACTGAACCGATGTCAGGCTCGGATGCAGGGACGATGCGCAGCCGGGCAGTCAGAGATGGGGAGGTGTATGTCATCAATGGGCGTAAGTCGTGGGTGACCAGTGGACCGGTGGCTGAATATATCGTCATGTTCACCATGACTGACCCGGATAAGAAGCACCGCGGGATTACAGCATTCCTGATCGATACCACTAAACCAGGGTTCGTCCGTGGCAAGAAGGAACCCAAGCTGGGCATCCGGGCTTCGGCGACGAGCGAGATATTGTTCGAGGATTACCGCTGCTCTGTTGAAGACCGCTTGGGTGAAGATGGCGATGGGTTCAAAATCGCCATGGCGGTGTTGGATGCAGGCCGCGTCGGGATCGCAGCTCAGGCGTTGGGGATCGCCGAAGCGGCGTATGAAGCCAGCGTGACATATGCCAAGGAGCGGGAGGCGTTTGGGGCCAAGATCGGCGAGTTCCAGGGGATCTCCTTCAAGATTGCAGATATGAAGACACGCATTGAAGCTTCACGCCTGCTGGTATATAACGCAGCCCTGGCAAAGGAGCGCGCCAAAACAACTGGCGAGCGATTTACTCGCGAAGCCGCCATGGCAAAGCTGTTCGCCTCGGAGACGGCGATGTTCGCCGCCCATACGGCTGTACAGATCCACGGGGGGATGGGGTACAGCAAGGAGCTGCCTGTTGAGCGCTACTTCAGAGACGCCAAGATCACCGAAATATACGAGGGAACAAGCGAGATCCAGCGCCTGGTTATATCGAGGATGGAGCTCGGACTTCGATAGCTTTGGATAGGGATCCTGGGATAAAAAGAACAGATACCGTCCAACGTGTACCTCTTAAGTGTGAGGCGCTCTGACAAATTCATTTGAAGAATACATGACAACTAACCCGACTTATTTCGCCTGCCTTCCACACCCTGTAACCGGAGTGAGCTGCTGTAGCACAGATTGCTTAAAGCACCCCGCAATGAAGGCTAAGGAGCGAATTATGAACATTATGGGTCAGGCCGCTGATAGCAAATCCGGGTGAGCAACGGAGTTGAGTATGCCTCTTGATAGCCAATCACTGACTGATCGTGTTATGTGGAGATGATGATGAAAGCTGTGTTATTCCATACCCATGGGGGAGTAAACGTGCTTGAATATTCAGACTTCCCAACCCCTGAGCCTGGAGAGGGGCAGGTGTTGGTGAAATTGGAAGCTGCGGCGCTCAACCGGGTGGATATATGGACGCGTGAAGGTTGGCCCGGGATCAAACTCCAATACCCACACATCCTGGGAGCCGATGGGGCAGGGACGGTGGCAGGCGTAGGTGCATGTGTAACAGACTGGAAAATCGGTGACCGGGTGGTGATCAATTCAAACCTGGGCTGTGGCTACTGCCCGGCCTGTATCGCAGGGCAGGATAACCGCTGCCGCGATTGGCATTTATTGGGTGAGACGGTGCGAGGTACTTACGCCCAATACCTGGCTGTGCCGGCAACCAACCTTTACGCGATACCGGATGATTTCGAGACACATAACGCGGCTGCAGCAGCGCTGGTATTCCACACAGCCTGGCATTCGTTGATCGTGCGCGGGGGGCTTAAGCCGGGCGAGAGCGTGCTGGTGGTGGGAGCATCGGGCGGGGTGAACAGCGCCAGCATACAGATAGCAAAGTTGGCTGGTGCGACGGTGTACGTCGTTGGCTCAGGCCCGGAAAAACTCAAGCTGGCTGAATCACTGGGTGCAGATTATCTCATCGATCGTTCGAAGGAGGAGAATTGGTCTAAAACCGTCTACAGCCTGACGGCCAAGCGTGGGGTGGAGGTGGTGGTGGATAACGTGGGTATCACTTTCCCATTGAGCTTCCGTTCCGCGGCCAAGGGAGGGCGCATCCTGACTGTAGGCAATTCAGGTGGGGCGAAATTTGAGATCGATAACCGTCAGATATTCGGAAAGCACCTGTCGGTACTCGGCTCATCCATGGGCACACGGGCGGATTTTGCCACTGTGATGGATCTTGTCTTTGCAGGCAAACTTAAGCCAGTCATCGATCGTGATTACCCATTGAAGGCTGTGGTAGCTGCCCAGGAACGACTTGCGAAGGGTGAGCAGCTTGGGAAGATCACCTTAACCATCGAGTAAATGATGGAAGGTCGACCTTATATGGATAACGCGCCGATGACCAACGAACCAGACGCACCCCAGGTGGATGGGCACGCTCAAATTAACAAACGACCTTTGAGCGTAACCTTGTTGGCATTGATAGTGTTAATTATCACGGTTATCAACCTTATACGGCTATGGTTGAGCGTTAGGTATTGGAGTTTTCTAAGCTCCCGGTCTGGAATCTCACCGCTGTACCTTGCGCTGACCGGGTTGATTTGGAGTGCAGCAGGTCTGGCCTTATTATGGGGGTTGTGGAAAGCAAAAAAATGGGCGCCCAAGCTGATGCAAGCAGTTGGGCTTACATATGCGCTGTATTACTGGCTGGACCGTATCTTTCTAATGGACCGTCCGGTGAGCGGTGCAACAAATGCATTCCATGCGGCGCTGCCTATCAACTGGCAGTTCTCTGCCGGTGTGACCTTGGTTGGCCTGGTTTTCATGGTATGGACGCTGGGACGGAAGAAAGTAAAAGCTTATTTTGGAGCTGCTGATGTTGACGCCGCCCAAATCCAGGCAGATAACCAGGTTCAAGGATAATCGATATCGTGATGTTGAGTGGATAGGATGAAAAAAAGTTCAAATTACTTCTACAGCTGTGGGAGAGGCATATGACTGATGATCCGAAGATAAAACGGCTGAGAGATACAAAAGCGAAGGGACGTGTCGGGGGTGGCGCTGACGGTATTGAACGTCAACATAAACGCGGCCGTTTGACTGCACGCGAGCGGATTGACCTGTTGCTGGATAAAGGATCATTCCGTGAGGTGGACTCATTCGTAACCCACCGTACGAATGATTTTAACCTTGATCGGCAGAAGTATCTTGGAGATAGCGTAATCACCGGCTGGGGGACCATCGAAGGAAGGCTGGTGTACATCTTTTCACAGGATTTCACCGTATTCGGAGGCAGCCTGGGTGAAGTGCATTCCGAGAAGATCTGCAAGATCATGGACATGGCGCTGAAAAATGGAGCCCCGGTAATTGGTTTGAATGATTCGGGCGGGGCACGCATCCAGGAGGGAGTGGTGTCGCTGGGGGGATATGCTGATATCTTCCTGCGCAACACCCTGGTTTCGGGCGTCATCCCACAGATCAGCGTGATCATGGGTCCATGCGCGGGAGGGGCGGTCTATTCACCCGCGCTGACAGATTTCATCATCATGGTGCGAAAATCATCCTATATGTTTATCACCGGGCCGGATGTAGTCAAGGCCGTGACCCATGAAGAGGTGACCTTTGAAGAGTTAGGTGGAGCGGATGTCCATTCTGAAATTTCAGGCGTGTGTCACCTGGCATCAGATTCAGAGCCCGACGCGCTGTACCTGATCCGCAAGCTACTCTCATACATTCCGCAGAACAATATGGAAGACCCACCATTCTTAAGCATCGATGATGACCCGCTGAGGATGGACGAAAGATTAAACAAGATCGTCCCGGAGGATCCAAGCAAGCCCTATGACATTAAAGATGCCATCCGCATGGTGGTGGACGGCAGCATATTCTTTGAGATCCAGGAAGCCTACGCACAGAATATCGTGATCGGGTTCGCACGGCTTGGCGGTCATAGCGTGGGGATCGTGGCGAACCAGCCGATGGTATTGGCGGGTGTATTGGATATTAAGTCTTCCGAGAAGGGAGCCCGCTTTGTGCGCTTCTGCGATGCGTTCAATATTCCAATCATTACCTTTGTGGACGTCCCGGGATTTCTGCCTGGAACCGCTCAGGAGCACGGCGGTATCATTCGGGCAGGCTCTAAATTGCTATACGCCTATTGTGAAGCCACAGTGCCAAAAATCACCGTGATCACGCGCAAGGCGTACGGTGGCGCCTACGACGTGATGAGCAGTAAGCAT
>JBGOYO010000300.1:0-4310 GCA_041479715.1 Anaerolineae bacterium | reverse complement strand
ATTGATGGAAGTCATGTCGATAAGCTGTCAGCTTGTCTTGCAGTTCACTGGCTCGATTTAGCATATCACCCTTTCTGGTCATCATATTTTCTTCAATTTGCGGTCTGCTTCGCTTAATATTTCGTCTAATTCCCGATCCTGATCTGCAGGTAGGGGTGGTACTTGATGGTTCTCCAGGAGCCGCTCCGCTTCACGATGAGCACGTTCAGCCATGCCCATGTGTCCAGTCGCCTCCCAATTTTCCCAGGATCCACGTTCAGCTAATGCGGTCAACAGGACTTCGCCCCCCCTGAGATAACGCAGCGTGTGTTTTTGACCCAGGAAGTTGTGGCTACTATTCATGGCGGATGAGATCACCTCTACGGCCAATGAATCTTCTGTGACCCCGAACCCTCGTAGCACTCGTCTGACGCTGGCCGCAATCTCGTTGTCACACACGATCTGGGCGAACGAGCCCATCACGCCCGCTTCCATCTCACCGATGCCAGAGAGCTCGTCCGCGCCGGCTAGGGCAGGGATCATGGCATTCAGCGAACGCTCGAACCCATTTTGGATATCCAATGTGTGAGAGTTGGTCGAAAAACCATATACATTGACCGGCAGTCCGTAGCGATGACCGATTTGGACCGTTGCAGCTGATGCCAGGCCCAACTCAACCCCGCCCCAGACTGAAATCCCTGTGCGCGGCTCCATCATTGCCAGGCGTCCGCAGTAAATGATCGGCAAACCTGGACTGACTAATTGGGCAAGGACGATAGCTGCCAGGATTTCGGCATTTTGTTGTGTGACAGCTCCGGCAATGGAAAAAGGAGCAGTGGTCCCAGCAGTGGGGCAGGGCAAGGGAGCAAAAGGGATTCCATGACGTGCAATTTCAATGATTGCCGCTGCACCATCATTTGGGAAACCTAATGGGCTGACAGGGGAGACGCTCAGAGAAAAAACCTCGCCGGGTACCCCAATGACCGAAGCCATTTGGATTGCGAAACGCACTTCCTGGGCAGTTTGAACGCCGGGTCCTTGAAGTGGCTTGGTGGTATTCGGGATGGCATGACGGTACATCGCCAGCGACATCAAATGACCCGGGACGTCTTGGGGAGTAAAGAATGGCGTGATGGTGGTAACACCATCCAATGCGTCGAGCAGGCGCGTGCAGTCTTGGAGGTCTTTCAACGTGGCTTTTCGACGCTTTCCGGTGGAAGCATCATAAATGTCACGTGCACCACCCAGGTTGTGCCAGTGCAGGGAATTATCTCCCAGTGTTTTAACCAATCCATTCCTGCCGCGAATGCAGACCCTGGTTCCGGCTTTGGAAACCTGTTCTTCGACCAATGTGGGCGGCAGAAACACCCTGTCATTCTGGATGGCTGCACCCGCGCCGGATAAAATTTCACGCGCTTCTGGATGGGAGAGGACAATCCCTGTCTCTGCCAGGACGCGTAGGCTGGCTGAATGGATGGCTTCCACGTCCGAGTCAGATATTACCCTTAATTCGTCCATAAGCTCCTCGGGAGAATTATGAATCTACTTATTGGCTTCCATGTAACAATAACCGGAACATTTGTAACTGGAGAGGTGCGATCTAAGATACCTCTCCGCACAACAACCAGGTCTGCGTGATTAATGCTGAAGTTGTGGTAAAGCCGTCATGCCCGCCTGGAGAGCATGATAATTAACCAATTTATGAAGCTCGAGCACCGCCTCTTGCGGGAGCGATGGCTCCTTATACTCAGATAATAATTGCGCAACCTGTGTCTTTGCCCGTTCCAGAGTATCCAGGCTGCCATCCTGGTGCCAGCCACGGATAGAATCGCGGTCCAACACCTTTGAGGGCAGGTACTGCTCCTGGCTGAACAAGTCACGCGTGGCCTTTTGCTTCAAGAAATCGCCTTTGAAATTGATCCCTTCGAACATGGCTGTTGCCAGGGTTTCCGTGGGGGTGCGCATACCAGATAATAAGCGTTTTGCCATAGCCACGATTTCAGCGTCGATTACCAGCTTTTCAAGGCTAAAACATGCCAGGAAATCCAGCATCCCTGCACCTGAGATCATATTGACGCCAGCGAGGGCGCCAATGATGGCGCTCATACCGCTCTCCAGCCCCGCCTGAGCATCGATAACCTTTGCGTCACTAGCACACAAATACGTGTGAGTGGGCAGGCCGATGAACTTGCCAATTTGCGAGTAAGATGCATCGATCATGGCGGTTTCGACCGCCCCCATGGGTGTGGTGCCTTTACGCATATCGAAGATAGCCGGTGCACCTCCCCACACAACTGGAGAACCGGGTTTTGCCAGCTGGTGGATCGTGATCCCGCTCAAACATTCCGCTGCATGCTGGACAACAGCCCCAACCAATGTAACCGGGGCGGTTGCCCCTGCCAGGGGCATCGAGACCATTTGGGCTGGGACGCCGGCATGAGCTAAATCAATCAGGTTTTGAGCGCCGAAATTACTCCATATCAGGGGAGGCGACGGGCACACATCGAAGACGGCCTGTGGTTTTTCAGCCAGAGCCTTTCTGCTTCCGGCGAATATCGCCAGCATATCCACCATCACTTCGAGGGTGGGGATGGCAAATGCACCGGTGATAATCGGTTTCGTCGAATACATCAGCACCAGGTATAAGCGATACAGGTCGCTAATCGACTTTGGGATTTCATTACAGATAACCGCAGTTGATTGTGCATCAATCTGGGGCAGCATTTCGGTCAGTTTAACAATTTTCACCAGGTCGGTTGACACAGACGGTCTGTGCTCATTTGTGTCGGGGTCAAGGATATGCACACCGGATGAGCCTGGATCAAAGTGGACGGCATTGCCACCGTAGTTGACTGTTGGATTGCCGATGCGGTCGTAAAGGTAAAACTGATGGGGCACGGTTTCAAGCGCCTGGTAGACCAGTATGTCTGGAATATGCGCTACATCTGTAGCATGATCAATCTTCGCACCGGCATCTTCCAACAGCTGCCTGGCGGCTGGGGACTGGACTTTTATCCCGGGGTTGATCAGCAGCTGAAATGCCTCATCCAGTATTTGCTTGACCAATTCATCACTGAGCAGGGTGATATTGGGCTGTATATTCATTGTGCGACCTCGACGGAGGTAATAATGTTCTTGAGCTCTGCCTTGATTGAAGGTTCCAACTGCTCAGGTTGGTGGGTTTTGAGGATGTTTCTGGCTTTTTCTAGTGCCCAGTCACGCCCCTCATCATGTTTCTCCTCCCATACGTTATATGGCCGGCGATCCATAAATTGAGGAATGAAGATATCTCGCATGTGCTTCAACGTGTGTTTTTGACTCAGGAAGTTACCTCCTGGACCAACGCTGCGGATCACGTCGAGGGCTAATGTCTCATCATTAACGACAATTCCCTGCATCACTTTTTGTATAATCGAGAAAATCTCACAGTCCATCAGCATTTGGGCGTAAGACCAGATCCGGCTGCCGTGTAAGAGGCCGACACCCAACAACATATCTGACATGACCAGGCTCGCCATGAAGGTGGACAGGCTGTTTTCCACACCTGCATGCCAGTTGGGCTCCTTGGCGCCGGTGGCAAATGACCCCATGGATAGGGGGATGTTATAAAAATCAGACAGCTTGTTCTGAGCCGCACCGAAAAGGAAATCCTCCGGTCCACCGCCAGTATAAGCACCTGTGCGTAGATCTGATGCGGTTTGGGCAGCTGCGTAAAAAACCGGTGCCCCGGGGTATGCCAGCTCAATTAACGCCGTCGCACTGATGACTTCCGCATTACCCACCACCAGGTTACCCGCCATCGTCGCTGGTCCGGTGGTTAAACAGGCCGCCATGGTCATAAAACCGACAGGTAGACCGGCTTCTGCGCCGATCAAGGCTGCATCCACGCTTCCTCCATCCTGGCCCAGCGGTGGGGCAGTGCACTGCATGATGGATACCACGGGACGTTTCCGCAAGGCTGCTCTGCCTCCTGCGATCACAGACGCCATCTCAACTGCGGCCTTAGCTTCCCATTCATTGTAGATGCTTTCAGTCTGAGCATGTTTGGTGGAGTTTTCCCAGACCGCCCTCAGCTCGTGCAGCCCGCGGGTTTTCGGAGGAAGATCCTGCGCTGAGACTGCCACCCAATGGAATGCAATCTCTTCTAACGCATCTGCCACCCTGGCGATATCTGCCACGTCCTGCCAGGTGGACATCCGACGGGTGTTGGTGTTTATATCCAGGACTTCGACTCCGCAGCCATCTGTGCCCAGGAAAACGTGGTTGCCATCCAGCGGCAGGTCCTGCTCGGGCTTGCGCGCAGCAAGATCATACTTAGGTGGTGCGAGTTT
>JBGOYO010000299.1:0-4348 GCA_041479715.1 Anaerolineae bacterium | reverse complement strand
CGACCATCAGCATATTGTGACCGCCGGCAGCGGCTACTTCAAAGGCGCGTTTGACATGCTCCTGCCCTTTGATCTCCTGGAAGTCGGTCTGAGTGTGGATGGGCAGGTCTTCAGGCTTGATTGGTTCCTGGGGCGGAATGAGGTGCCTTCCAGATAGATGCCCGTAAAGCTCGGACAGGGTGGTGACCGGGATGACCTCCAGGTCGGGAATCAGGGCAGCTTCAGCAGCATCCGATTGAGGGACAAAAATGCGCTTAAACCCCTGCTGGCGGGCGACGACTGTCATCGGGAGCACACCCCGGGAGTGGCGCACACTGCCATCCAGCGAAAGCTCACCCACCACCAACGCCTCGTCACAGGCAGCTTGCGGCAGCCTGCCCATCATCACCAATACACCAAGTGCGATGGGCAAGTCGTAGGCAGGACCTTCCTTGCGTACTGAGGCGGGGGCTAAATTGACAATGATCCTCTTGCGGGGAAATTCGATGCCGGCGTTCTTGACTGCAGCCTGAACGCGCTCACGGCTTTCCTGGACAGCTGTGTCGGGCAGCCCGACGATGGTCATACCCGGCAGGCCCAGGCCGATGTCCACTTCCACTTCAACCACCACACCTTCCAAACCGATAACCGCGCAGGAGAAGACACGTGCGAGCATGGGATAAGTTTAGGACGTATTGACTGAAAAGTCAACCGGAGAACGATTATATTGAACCAATCACCAATTTACAATGGATGAAGGATCGACCAGGATGGCGTGGTGGACGATCCGAGTAGCCTAGGGGGATTTTTGGAGGAACACGGTGGACTAAAAGACCCTGGCAGTAATACTGGCGTCATGCTTGTTGATCGGTTCGTTCATGGCGAAGACCAGTAACTTGAATTTTGACTGAGCTGGGATTGTCTTTCGGTCAGAGACTATATCTATGGATACATGTTGTGCTAAAATGATGATTAATCGCTTCCAATTACATCTTCTTTTCTAAAAGCCCGGCTCCAATTGCCTATTTGAGCAGGGCAAAATGAATTTTTTTCCTACCAGGTTTGCCATGATCAGGAGGGCTAAAATGAAAACGATCAAGTCTCGTTTCGTTAATATCTTCCTTATTGCGATTTTTCTTCTCCTCCCACTCACGTCCACACAGGCAGTGCCTGCTGTGACGGCTCAGCAATCCCCTTCCACAGTGATTATCGGCGATTCAAATATCGATGCACTATTTCGCACGAACCTGGTCCAAGACGGAGATGCTGAAGCTGACTATTCTCCCTGGTGGATTGATAACGAAGGATTCACACAAATTTTGCCCTATGGATCTTCCTGCGGTGGTATGTGTAACTTTCCCAGTCCTTACGACGAAGGACCCGTCCTGCGTGGGTCCAGTTTCTTCTATATGGGCAGTACGGATAACCATACTAACGGAACAAATCTCTGGATCAAGAACAAGATTTCCCTGGCTCCCATCCAGGCAGCCATCGACACGGGTAAAGTGCGCTACATTCTTTCGGGATATTTTGGTGGTGATACGACCTCGCCAAATACTTCCCAGTTCCATATTTTCTTTGAAGCCGACGCGGGTCCCAGTATAGGAGAAGCTATTGTCGGTAATGTTACCCCAGCAGAACGTCAGAATCAAACCGGGCTTCTTTATCGGGAAAAAACAGGATATATTCCCGCTGGCACTCGGTATATCAACCTCTTACTTCAGAGTGGTTATTTAGACAATTCATACTGGCGTACCGGGTTTGCGGATAACCTCTCCCTGGTCTTGATTCCGATCCAATCCTTCCTGCCGGTTATTAAAAATGAACAAGCCAACCAGGTCCCACCAAGAACGGGTTTCCCGGCTCCCACTGGAGTAACGGTAACCCCAAATGGTCTGACCCGTATGGATATCGTCTGGACAGACAACTCCTACAACGAACTAGGCTTCGAAGTGCAGCGGATTAATCTTGATCAGACCGTAGACACAATCTGTAACACGAAGCCGAATGTCACATATTGCCTTGATCCAGGCATAAGCCAAAGTGCGCCTTACGGGTATATCTATCTGGGGAACAATACCACCTATACCTACCAGGTCCGTGCGGTGGGAGAAGGGATCAATTCGGATTGGACCAATGGTACCGGAACCACGGCGACGGAACCGCTCACTCCTCCATCACCGGTCAATGGCTCTTTCATCTGCCAGGCGATCGATGTCACCTCCAGCTCAGCCACCTTTGTTTGGAATGATCCATTCGATTACGAAGCGGGATTTAACCTGTATCTGAATAGTAACCCCTACCCGAGCTATAGTGTGATTGAGGGCGGAACCAAAATAACCTTCATCAACCTGCCTCCGGGCAGCATCACACTGAAGATTAATGCCTTTGTTTATGATCGCACCGATCCGTCTGTTGTCTATGAAAGCGCCACTGATTGCAGCGTCACTGCCATCCTACCTTCACCGCCTGCCAACGGCATTGCCATATTCCACAACAATGCCTCGTATCCGGTCATCTCCCTGACGGTGGATGGATGGGAGCAGTTCCCGGTACGGCCGTTGGGTATCATATCAGGAGCTTATTATGAGCTGGATGGAATGCCAACCGGCACGCATACCTGGACGGCGACCACCGGCTTTTGGGACGATTGGGGGCAGCGTTTTACGATGTATGATTACACGGGGCAATTTACCCAACCCGACACCGGCTCGATGGATATCTACATTCCCGATATGACCATCCAGGATCTGCTGACTGTCCCACCGACCAACCTTGGCTACTGGGAAGGGTATTACTTTGACGACAGCATCAACTGTCACACCGCAGCCTTTAAATTTTTCCAGAACGGAACTTACACATTTTATAACGCCAATTCTCCCATTGACAGCGGGACGTACTCACTCGTTCAGCGAGAGCCGGCCATTTTTAGCACCAAATTCCACGTCCAAAGCACCAACCAGAATGCGGAAGGTCTGCTGATTGAGACCCATGGACAGTTCTTCATGAAAAATGGCCCGGCATCCTGGCCGCAGATCACTTATGTATATAAACCACAGGGCTATATCTATAATCCTTTCTGTCCCTAAAGGTGAATGACTTTAAGACTAGACATGGATAACTGCCTGCAATAGCAGCCCACTGGATGAACCTTTAGGGTAATACTGTCATTTACCAAAACCGAATATCATCGCCTGGAAAAACCGACGAAGGCAAGTGCCAGGTATGAAAAACGATTGAAGAACCTGACTACTGCTTGTACCTATCCGCATATTGGTATGGAAAAAAAGGCTTCATCGAGTAAAAGTTGCTGAAAAAAAGAGATTAATAACATCCCGGAACGAATAAAGAGGTCGATTTTTTATCATACGGAATGCCAACCCTGTAATTAGTTTAGGACGGATTAACTTAAAAGTCAACAAGAATGAAACTAAACGGTTATGTTGATAATCTATTTTGGGATTAATTACCTAAACTGGAGGAACGCTTGCTTTGATATTAGCAACTCCTAGGGAAGTGAATATGCGGTTAAATTTCCACTCTGGTCGGTGATATATAACTTTCCGTTTACTATAATGGGGCTTTCCCAATGGATCGGGCCAACGCGGTTATCAGACCACAACACGCTGCCGTCAGTCGCATCGAGACCCGTGATCATACCGCTGCGGGCGATGAACACCACCCCATTCGCAACCAGGGGCGAGCTACCCCAATCATCCGTCCATTTTGTTGCCAGGCTTGGGTCACCAGCCGGGCTGATCGATAATTGCAGACCGGCTGAACCTGTGTAGTCAGTAACGAACACCCAGGTGCTGTGATTGGTGGGGTTGGTCCATACGGCGGGTTGGGTGTGGATCTGCCCACCCATTGGCACCGGCATCGAGAATACTTCGCCGCCGGTATGACCAACTCCAGCTTGTCCGCTCAGCTGGTCGAGGTTAATCAGCCTCAGCAACCCATCCTTACCACCCTGGACTGTCAGATGAGGGTATTTTCCACTGACGGGAGGTAAGATGGCAGGAGCGGTGCTACCGAGATCAAGGTCGGCATCCTGCAGGTACTGGTAATTGTCAGGGGTGTAGCTATCCAATGGGCTTCCCCCTGCGCCGCTGCCATCGGGGTTGAGGCTGAAAACCGTATCTCCCCACATAAAATTGGCAGGCTGAAAGTTGCCATTGCCGGTAGCCATTAAAATACGGTCATGATATGGGTCATAGATCACGCCGGGACGTGCCCATATCGCAGATGTTGTGATTGGATAGCAATCCGGTCCGGCGGTGCTGCGTGAGTCAATAAAGTGCACCGTCTGGTTGCTGCAAAGCGTGTTGAAGACTTTTTGGGTACCATCGGATAAATTTATCGCCGTGAT
>JBGOYO010000298.1:0-4359 GCA_041479715.1 Anaerolineae bacterium | reverse complement strand
CGCCGGGGGCGTCCCCTCCACCTGTGTGCTGCACTTCAACCCTCACCGGACCCTATTCGGCAGCCTGTGCCCCGATTACTACGCTGCAATCACCGATGCATACATCGTTTACCCGTGGGAGATTGGTCGGGGTAAGGATAAGGTGCGGTTAGGGTAGGTGACTTTTTTTTAATAAAGATATGGGGCCGAAAACCCGCATCTGTAAAGCTGATCGTGCCCTTAAGCTGAAATTTCGAAAATCCAGATGATTAATCGAGCTCGAAATAGTATGATAGGGGCTCAAGGGAGGAATCCAAAAAGTTTCTGGTTCAAATTTCTCCCTTGAGCCCCTACGAGGGTACGATGACTCTAAGGAATAAATCCGGAATCAAGGTTATTTTTTCTTGCGCCATTTCGAGAAATAAAGTCGGGGCACGCTAACCTGCATCCGCAAGGATGAGCGTGCCCCTACCAATTTGGACGAAATATCCGTCTAACTAGGATGGCAATTCCTGGTCTTCGTCCTTCTCCCTCGGGTTCAGCAGGATAACCAATCCCAACACTCCCATGTCTGAGAACAGCATGGGCGCCAGAAACGGCGCACCGCGTATGAACCGTTCCACCACGATGGCATTCTCCTGGGCCAGGTTGTGCAGGATGTGCAAGACCACTCCCGTCATACCCACCAGCACCAATAAGATCATCGCCACCCCATAGATCACCAGGTCGCTCCGGCGAGGAGTGTTGAGCGCTCCCAACACCAGCGCCACCAGGGTACCGAATATGCCGATGCCAGTCGGTAGCCACAGCCACGGGTTTTCGAAATTGGTACGGGCATGATCCAGAACGCTGCTGATCACCGTCGCCAACGTGCCCAGGCCAATCATGAAAAAGAAGGCGCTGGTCTTGCTGAATGGCAACCTGAGCTTCCGCCCGCCAAAAAGGGTCAATATACCGCTGTCGGGTGGCTGTTCCAGCCACACCGCACTGATGCCCATCAAACCCACCAGTGCGAATGTGAGCGGACCGAGGATGGGAGGCGCCCAAACGAAGAGAGGAATCGAGACCCGCTCTCCCAGGGGCGCGTATGGCAAAACTGCCCGTACAAGGTGAAAGTATATCCCCAGCAGCCCGACCACGGTGCTGGCCAGATAGATGATGGTGGCAATGACGGTCGCCAGTGAGCGTTTGCGGATGGCAAGCAACCCCGCCAGGAACAAGCATATGCCTGCTGTTGGACCGAAGATGATCGGGATCCATTCCTTGGGCATGATCGTGCCGCTGATAGAGTGCGCCAGGAAGGTCTCGACGCCCAGCAGGAGCTCATTCAGCGCCAGCATCAGGAGCATCGCCTGATCGCGCGTGATGGGGATACGCACGCGCCTGACAGGTGGGAAGACTGTAGCCAGGTGATACATGGCTAGGGCGTCACTCCCGCCGCCTGCAGCTTGGCGTCGACCATTTGCTTCAGTTCGGCCATCGTCTCCTGGAGCGGGTAAGCACCGTGCCATTGGGTGTAGTCAGGTCCTTGCATCCAGGTGCCAAATTTGGTCGTGCGTCCCCAATAGTGCCACAGGTCGAAGTAGGTGAAATCGATGGGTTCATCAAAATTAGCCGTGTTGATCAGCCCTTGCTTCTGCAGTGGAGCGACCAAATCGTTGCTAGCCGTCACCCAATCGTTGACCTGTTGGGTGGCTGTATCTGCCCCGCTGTACATGCTGGTGATGAAGTTCTTATTATGGCATTCAAAGCACACGCTCTGCATGTGAGAGCGGTTATCCTCCCAATTGGGGCGTTTCTGGCTGATGGAGGAAAACAGGTACCACGACAGTCGGTCACCCACATCGTGGGTGGTGCCATTCGTTCCAAAGCCGCTCATGTGGCATAAGGCGCAGGTGGGCGCTGGAAAATCGATCACGGTCAGGTTGCCGGCTTCGACATTCCAATTCCAGGTCGAGCCCATGGTGGCGTACAGAATGCCGTGAGCAGACTCCTGGTATATCTCCCACTGCGGGTGATCTGGTCCAATGTGGCAGTTATTACACGTCTCGGGCTTGCGCGCCTGCTCCAGGCTAAATTCATGCCGGATATGGCACTTCTGGCAGCGTCCCACCGACTCATCTGCGGCTGGGTTGCCAATACTGTGGCAATTTTCGCAGGCGAAGGGCGTGATCTGCGGTCCTTCAAGAACGGCAATGGCATTGCGGGCTTTATCGGGTGCAAAGGTTCCCTCAGGGATCGACTGGTACATCGCCAACAGGGTTGGGGATAAATCCTTAGACCCGGCGACTGCCACATACGCTGGCAGGCTGTGACGGCTCTGGTAGAACTGGGCCACTTCAGCCTCGTGGCACTTCTGACACTTGGCGGTGGTCGGTGCTGCCAGTACGTATGACCCCTCATGCTCGACCGCACCTGGGTAATCTGCTGCAACCTCATGGCAATTACGGCAAGTCACCTCTGCTGCTGCCATGGTGCTATGGCTTAGCTGGTCGACAATACCAGGGGTTGCCGTGCGGTGGCAGGTGACGCATGTATCCGTGCTGTCTGCCAGCACATCCACCTTCTCAAGGTTCACCGGCGCCCCGGCATTACCGATCACCAGGATAATGAGCGCTACCCCCAACACAACCACCACCCCGATCAAGCCAAGGATCAAGACCCGTAAAGAGCGTAAAGGTTTGGAAGGTTGATCCATGTGCCCTCCTTTCGCATCTTGTTAATTTTAACACAAACGATGGGTCCGTTATTAAGTTATCGAAAAACTAAAATAGTCCCGAAACCTATATGACACGGAAAAAGCACGATTTACCGATATCGCCTCCCCTTCCAGACCACCCCACGCCCAGAGAGCACGTCATAGGCGGATGCGACCATCATGGCGGTAAATATGACTGCCCCCAATGAAAAGGTGAGGGCGTAACCACTGGATATACCAAAAGCATGGCTTGCCTGCACACGCTTCCACAACAGATACCCCCATAACACGATCGCCTCCGCCGCCACCACTCCAGCCGCGACCCTACCTGATAAGGCCAGCCATGCCAGTCCGCCCACCAGCCACACTGGCAGCACAATGGAAACCACCAATCCGATGAGAATCCCGAATAACAACAACCCCGGCCTATCGCGCAGGCCCAGATAAATATTCTTCGTCCAGCCTTCCCACATTTCAGCCAGGGAGGTGTACATGCGGGTGGTAGCCACCTTACGCCCATCTGCAACCACCAGGCGATACCCGGCATGTTTAACGACTACCGCGATGGCCTTATCCTCGTCAATGTGATCCTTCACCGCCGCATGCCCGCCCACACGAGCATAAACGGAGCGTTTGATGAGGATGAACTGCCCGTTAGCGATGGCATCCGGCTTGGATGGATCATTCACTCGCTCAGCGGGGAAACCGTAAGAAAGACCCAAAAATACCAGCGGTAAGACCACCCGTTCCCAAAAGCTGCCCAGCTCCTGGTCGGTCAGGATCGTGAACATATCCGCCTGTGAATTTATCGCCGTGCGGTAGGTAGACATGAGCAGTCCCGGTTCTGCAAAGGTGTCTGCATCCATAAAGCACAGCCACTCACCCTGTGCTGCGGCTGCTCCCTGGACCAGTGCATGCGGCTTGCCTGCCCATCCCGGAGGCAGCTCTGATCCTTGGATTACTCGCAGGCGCGAAATGGTTATCGTTAGCTCTGATAGTATCTGGGGAGTTTCGTCCGTCGAATGGTCATCGACGACGATGATCTCGTAATTTGGATAAGTCTGACTGAGCAGTGCCTGGATGCAGCGATGGATGTTACGCTGCTCATTACGTGCTGGGATGATCACCGATATAAGGGGGTGCGGCTCTGGTAATGAGCCTTCGGGGAGGCCAATCTGTGGGTCTACCACGATCTGCATACCCACCCGGGCGTGCAAGAGCCAGGTGATAACGATCCCCACCCCCATCAAAAGGGTGGATGCGACAATAATGGCGGTCAAATCTACACCACCCGCAGGGTGCTGCCTCGCTCCGTCTTTTCGACTTCGATCCGGTTGGGGAATGCTTCCTTGAGCTCATCGATGTGGCTGATGACCAGCACCTTGGCAAAATCGGGCTTGACCATGTTAATCGCCTCAATCAAGTGCTGCCTGCCCTGCGCATCCTGGCTGCCGAAACCCTCATCGATCACCAGAGTTTGGAGGCGGGCTCCGGCACGCTTGGCGAGCAGCTCTGATAACGCCAGCCGGATGGCGAAGTTTACCCTGAAGGCCTCGCCCCCTGAATAGAGCTCGTAATCACGTGTACCCGAACCATCCGAGATAAGGATATCCAGGGTTTCCCTCAGGTCATCCCGTTTTTTATCTTTGAACGCCGCCTGGGTGGCAAAACGCACCGACATG
>JBGOYO010000297.1:0-4366 GCA_041479715.1 Anaerolineae bacterium | reverse complement strand
TTCACCAATAATCTTATCGCTATCCTTGAGACTGGGGATGCGGGGATTCAACAGTACCTGATTGGAGGGGAGTTTCAGCCTCATTCCAATTCGGTAGCGGGTCGATTTGCCATCGAAAACCTGCGCCAGGTGTATGCCAATAAGACAATCCTGGGTGTGGATGGGATTAGCTTAATCCATGGTTGCACGGTTCCATCGAATGCAGAAGCAGAGGTGGTTAAGCTGATGATCGAGCGGACTAAAGGGGAAATATTTATTGTTGCCGATCACACCAAATGGGGCGTGGTTTCCAATTATCAAATCGCCTCCATCGAAGAGATTGACAAATTGATTACAGATGCGAAAATTGATTCCTCGACACTTGAGTCGCTAGCCTCTCATTCTGTAGAAATTCTTATTACGTCAGGAAATGACACATATAATTCCATGGAAAGGTGGAATGGATAGATGAAAGATCAGGCACGCGTCGTCATCATTGGTGGGGGCATTGTTGGGGCAAATATTGCTTATCATCTGGCTAAGCTTGGTTGGACGGATGTGGTCCTGTGTGAAAAAGGTGAGATCGCAAGTGGCGAATCATCGCATGCCGCGGGGCTGGTGACACAGTTTGCTACCTCGGAAACCCTTATGCAATTTCGCAAATACAGCATTGAGCTGTACAGCGGATTACGTCTCTTCGATCATGTTGGCAGCTTGCGAGTGGCCTCCTCCGAGGATCAGCTCAAGGAGCTTCGCCGTAGTGTGAGTCGGGCAAAGGCAATCGGCATGGATGTGGAGATCATCTCGCCCGAGGAAGCCGTGACTATCATGCCTCAGCTTAGCAGAGAAAACCTTTATGGGGCGTTTTACCTGCCCCGTGATGGGCAGCTTGACCCATACACCACGACCACCACAATGGCACGCCTGGCCAGGGAGATGGGTGTGGAGGTAAAAACCTGCGTGCGCGTGACCGGTTTCGAGCTCTCTCCCAAGGGTGAAATCAAGTGTGTGCTTACTAATCAAGGTCCCATCCGTACCGAAATTGTGGTCAACGCGGCTGGGATGTGGGCACCTCAGGTGGCAGCCATGGCTGGGCTGCACATTCCGACTACCCCGGTGGACCACCAGCATATCGCCTTGAAAGCCGTTACCGGACATGAGTTCCCGCCCACCACACCCTGCCTGCGCGACCCAGATAATTTGGTTTACATGCGCCAGGAGGCGGGTGGGCTGGTGATCGGTGGCTATGAGCCTGACCCGCTGGCACGCTGGATTGACGGGGTGCCTTGGGAACACGGCGATACAACTCTGCCAGCGGATTATGGACGATTTGAACAACTGCTGGAAGGTGCCATCCGTCGCATCCCATTTCTCGACCAGGCAGGTATCATCACCCTGGTCTGTCATCCCGGCGCATACACACCAGATTGCCAGCCAATGCTCGGGCCAATGGCGGGTGCACGCGGCATGTGGATTGCGGCGGGCATGTCGCTTAATGGCTATGGCGGTGCTGGTGGAATCGGCAAACTGATGGCTGAGTGGATTGTAGAAGGCGAACCTTCACTGGATGTGTATGCCTATAAAGCCACGCGGTTTGGGAATTATTATGCCAACCCGGAATACGCGGCGGAGCGCACCCGCGAATGTGTCAAATACTATTACCGCTTGCGTTTCCCCAATGATGAGAATGAGTGGGCGCGACCGCATCGCCTCAGTCCAGTTCACTATCGGCTGCAGGAAATGGGAGCGGTCTTTGGTGAGAAATTCGGGTGGGAACGCGTCAACTACTTTGAGCCTGATAAACCGTGGCGAAGGATGGGCGCTGACCAGCGTGCCTGGGGCTGGAAACGACCCCCTTATTTCGAGCGCGTTGGAATGGAGCATGAGGCCACACGCGAACGTGTCACCCTGTTTGACCTGACCTCCTTTGGTAAGATAGAAGTGAATGGTCCGGGAGCCCTACCGCTTTTACAGCGAGTTTCAGATAACGATATTGATAAACCGGTGGGTTCGGCGATTTATACCCAGTTCTTGAACGCGCGCGGCGGTGTGGAAGCAGACCTCACCATTTCACGCCTTGCCGATGATCGTTTCTGGGTCATTACCGGCTCTGCCTTTATTGGGAACGATCTCGCCTGGCTCCGAATGCATCAGCAAGAGCAGGATGGACCTGTGACAATCCGCGATATCACCCAGGAATTTGCCTGTCTGGCCTTGTGGGGACCGAAAGCGCGCCCGGTGCTTCAACAACTCACCCGCGATGATATCTCCAACTACGTCATGCCATATCTGTCCGCCAAGATGATTAATGTCAATGGTGTTGGCATTTGGGCACAACGTGTCAGTTATGTCGGCGAGCTGGGATGGGAGCTGTACATTCCAACAGAACGGGCGACCGTGGTGTGGGATGCGTTATTAAAGGCTGGTCAGGAGTTCGGGATTGAGGTCGGTGGGTATAAAGTACTCGACTCCTTGCGACTTGAAAAAGGATACCGCTACTACACGGCTGACGTCACCCAGCTTGAAACCCCGTATGAGGCTGGCTTGGGTTTCTGTGTCAACCTCGATAAAGGAGAATTCATTGGTAGGGAGGTACTGGTCAGACAGAAGCAGGAAGGATTAAGGCGCAAGCTTTGCACACTGGTTTTGGATGGCGATGAATTTACCCAAATCTATGGTGGTGAGGTTATTTACCACGCTGGTAAGACCATCTCCCGTGTGCGCAGCGGAGGCTACGGGTACACCCTGAAGAAAAATATCTTATATGCATACCTGCCAGTGGAATTAGCAAAATCCGGCACGCGTCTTGAATTAGACCTAATCGAGGGAAGCTTCTCGGGAGAGGTGACTGCTACAGTGCTTTTCGATCCAAAAGGTGAGCATGTGCACGGATAATGGGTCGTGGACTGATTTTCCTGCAAGAAAGGGTGAAAATGGCTAGGATGAACCCGAGTGAATCAGACATGCTAAATAATCTATTAGATTCTCGTGAACCGAACCACGGTCTGCCGAGACCTTTTTATTACGATGAATTGCTTTACCAGCTTGAAATGGAAGCGATTTGGAGGCACGGATGGCTCTTTGCTGGTCACTCTTGCCAGATCCCAAATCCTGGCGACTACTTCGTATATGCCGTGGAAGGTGATTCAGTCCTTGTGGTGCGTGGTGACGATGGTCAGCTGAATGCCCTCTACAATGTCTGCCGTCATCGAGGAATGGTGATCTGCCAGGTACCTGAGGGAAACATCAGGCGTTTTGTTTGCCCATATCACCAGTGGACATATGACCGCAGCGGACGCTTACTGCTCCAAAATGGCATGCAGGAAGGTCTGGATAAGACCCAGCTTGGACTGCATTCTGTCCATGCGCGTGAGGTTGAAGGGCTGATCTTCATCAGCCTCGCCCAAGAGCCGCTCGATTTCAATCCGGTCGAGGCGGCGATCGCCCCGGTTGCGAAGCCCCAGGGACTGGGCCGCGGTAAAGTGGCAAAGATAATGGATTTTAATATCGAATCCAATTGGAAGCTCGTGTGGGAAAATAACCGCGAATGTATGCATTGCAACGTCAACCACCCGCAATATATCAAGGCTAACTTCGATCACTACAACGCGGATGACACTACTCCGCGGGTCGCCGAGAGGTTGACGAGGGTCACTTCTCGCCTCGAAGCAAAACTGGCAGCCCAAGGCATGTCTCTGCGCGTAGAAACGGGCATGACCGAATTCCCAGACCCCGATCAAAGCATCTGGTATGCCGCCAACCGTACTCCGAATGAGGAGGGTTATGTGAGCGAATCGATGGATGGGAAGCAAGTGGCACCACTCATGGGTGATTACAAAGACCCTGAAGTTGGCACACTGCGCATCCGCAGCCTGCCAAACTTTTGGATCCATGCTAGCTGTGACCATAGCGTAGCTGTGCGTCTCACACCGCATGGGCTTGATCATACCGACATTCGCATGATCTGGCTGGTGAACAGTAATGCAGTTGAAGGCAGGGATTACGACCTGGATAAACTGCTGCCATTTTGGCAGCTAACAGCCGAGCAGGATTGGAAAATCTGCTCCAACCAGCAACGTGGGGTGAGCTCACTTGCCTACACCCCTGGTCCCCTCTCGACATATAAAGAATATAATCTCGATCGCTTCCTGCGCTGGTATATCCAAGAAATGAAGGCATATTTTAAAAAATGAACTATTCTCAGCCCGTCTATGTAGGCTTTGGAATGCTCACCTCGGTTGCCATCATGGTGGTTGAGCAGTTGCCCGAGCATAACTGCGGTGCGCTGGTTAAGGAAGTCAGCGAGTTCGTCTTCGATGATGCAGCCATCGTTGCCTGCCTGCTACGCCAGTGGGACTTGCAGACCGCCATGATCGGTACGACGGTG
>JBGOYO010000296.1:0-4385 GCA_041479715.1 Anaerolineae bacterium | reverse complement strand
TCCTACCGCATTCCGCCCCAAGGTCAGATTTTCGATCAGCCGGAGGATACGCATACGGTCCTCGGTCGGCACCTGCTCAACCCCTTTGAGATACTTATCGAGCAGCCCGCCAATCTCTTGGTTGCGATAATCGGCTTCGGATGGTAGCGTCACCAGCAGCCCACCTGCCAGGTCTTGTGCAAGGCGAGCCATCTCGTAGGTTATACGGGTCACGTGCTGCTTGCAAACGTTCGCCAGTAGCTCATCGCACAGGTACGCTCCCGAGGCGGTTGCTTGACTTTGGTAAGAAGAAGCGATGCCCGTGGCATAAATCGTCTCATTCAGGTGGGTCATCTCAACCAGTTTATCACGGATGTGAGACGCTCGTTCCACTCCATTGTATTCAGCGGCTGTCGCGGCTGCACCGATGAGCACATCTCCCACACCGGATTTACACACGTAGCTGCGCCGGTGGAAGGCAGTGAACCGCTCCACCAGCATGGCACTGAACTGCGTTTCTCCATCCATGAAGATCAGCTCATTGGGGATGAAAGCATCTTCGAATATGACTAAAGCTTCCTGCCCGCTAAACCCGGCATTCCCTGCCTCGATATCACCCTCAAGGCTGCGCGTATCGCAGGACTGCCTGCCAATCACATACGTAATCCCGTTCGCATCCACTGGCAGAGCGCCCACGATGGCATATTCTCGTTCTTCAGGTTTTAAGCGCAGGGTTGGCATCACGATCAGCCAGTGTGAGTTGACGCACCCCGTCTGATGAGCCTTAGCGCCACGGATGTACACTCCCTCCGCCGTGCGCCTACTGATGTGTACGTACATGTCCGCATCCACTTGCTCCGAGGGGCTTTTACTGCGGTCGCCTTTCACATCCGTCATCGCGCCACCAATAACATAATTGTGCGTCTGCATCGATTGGATGAATGCTTTCAAGCGCAAATGGTAAGGTGTGCTGTGCTGAGCGTCAATCTCATACGTCACCGAATACAGAGCATTCAGGGCATCCATGCCCACGCAGCGCTGGAAACAGGTGCCCGTGAGCTGACCCAGCCTGCGCTGCATTTTATTCTGCAATACCACTGCCTCCGGGCTCGTGGCAATATGCAAGAAGCGGTTGACCCTCTCGCCGGTCTCAGATGATATTGCCGTCGCCAGGTCCGGCGCTTCCAACGCCAGATCATAGGTTTTCGCCATGGCGTTCACCGATGGGCGGATCATTGGGTGGTCAACTGGCTCTTCAATCCGTTCACCCATCAGGTAGACTATTAATCTACGCCCACGCAAGCTCTCGATGTAATCTTCGCCGGTTACGATGATTCGATCTTTCATAAAGGTTTATCCTGATTGGTCTGGCGGATTGCTTTGAAGATTATAACAAATAGTTTTCATACAAATCCTTGATGATCTGGGGCAGATCATGAAAAGCACGCTCACCATCTCCCCCATGGTCGAGCCGTGTTGAGTGGCAAGTATTTTAGGCTTGAGAGCAGTAAAGTCGTCAGTTCCTGCTGGCAGCAGAATATTCCGAATGATAAGATTGATAGAAACAACAAACCTCTTCTCAATAGCAACGGCCTGCCTGGATTAAAGAGGTGATGAATGATTGGTAAATGAAAGGTCATCGGGGATTACACAGATTAATTTGCCAGGAATTTAATGATCGCTGAATTAACAAATTCAGGTGCGGTGTATTCAGAAATATGATTAGCATTTGGGACGATCTCAGCTGTCAAGTTTGGTACTAAACGCGTTGCCCGCCTGATGGCATCTTCTGGCTTATATATCACCTCATGGTCACCGATCAGCAGTAGGACAGGTGCCTGGATTTTGCGTATTTCGTCATCACTGAATACGGTTGGATTCCAATGACGAGGACGTCCATAGAAAGCTGAGACGGCACGTAACTGAGCCATGCGTTCGTCCTTCGGGAAATCCTGCCAGATCCAGTTGTATGGATAAAGCAGTGTTTTCTTCGAGTTAATTAGAAGTCCAAATGCGATGACCGGCATGAAATGCAATGTCCAGGCTGGGATCGGTATAAAAGTCGCTGCTGGGCTGATCAGCACCACTTTGCTAACCTTCTCAGGTAAAGTCAGGGCAGTGTTGAGGGCAAGGAATCCCCCGAAGGAATTACCCACGATATTCGTGGTCTCAATCTTCAGACCCTCCAACAAGTCGATCATCCAATCGGTAAAATCCTGGCGCTGGTGCCGGAAGCTGATCGGATGAGTAAGGATGCTTTTATTCGCCTCGCTAATCGTATCGATGGCGTAAACCCGATATTGTTGACTGAACGGTCCGACATTCCGACACCACATGGCAGCGCCACCACCGGCTGGATGTAGCAATATCAGTGGAGCGGCGTCCTTCGATCCGCTGGCGACCACGTGAGTATCACCGAAGCGGGTACGAAGATAGAGCTCTTCATAAGGTACCGGCCATCGTTTAAGGATTGCTTCATAGGCTGCATTGAACTGAGCCTCGCCTTCGGGCGAGCGAAAAACTGGTATTTTTTTCAACATCTAGTATTTCCTTCAAGTTTCATCCGGATCGGTTTACTTCTACATTGCACATAACTCATTAAATCGAAATGAAAAACAACAGGATTTCTGCAGCGCAGTCCATCGGACCGCTTATCTATGTTATTTTATCGGATCTAGCTCCTCAATCCACTTGGTAGCGGAAGCGAGGGATGGCAATGAGGAACAGCACCACGGCTATCCCAAGTAACACCACCAAAGGCAGCCAGATATCAGCCAGATGGGCACCATGGTAGGTGAGGGCAGTAAAACCGTCCATCGCCCATGCGACGGGTGAAATGTGTCCGATAATTTGCATGAATCTTGGAGAGATCTCCATCGGCCACCAGGCACCTCCTAGCGGCGCCAAGGTAAGAGCCAGGAGCAGCGCTACCCCGGTAGCTTGGGCAGGATTCTTAAGTCCCGCTCCAATTACAAACGAAAGGGCAGTGATCGATAACGTGTAAACAATGGCCAGCAGCACAAGTGCGATTGGATCCTTACCGAAGTTCATGCCAAGTAATGCCCCTACGATGAAAACTACTAAAAATTGAAGCAGTCCCAGGCAGAACCGCGCCAGGATCTTTCCGGAAAGCAGAGTGCTACGCGAGACTGGCATGGCTGCCAAGCGTTGTAACGTCCACTGCTGGCGATCAACAATCAACGCTGCCATCCCCCCCATGATGGTCATCAGCACGAACATCGTCCCCATTCCCGGTACAGACTGCCCAAGCCCCTGCTGTAAGATCTCTCCCGTGCTTGGTTTTTGGCCTGAACCAGAAAGTAAATAATCTATAGTAACGGTTTTTACTTTCTGCATCTGGAGTGCCTGTTGGTATAGAGCGTTTTTGATCTGCTGGATCTGGTCACCGGTAGCAGGCTGACCTTGCAAACTATTAATGGCGGATAATCCGAGTTGTGACGCCACGGCTGCCGTGTTGAGCTGGGCTAAGGCTGCCTGAACGGCCTGCTGGGCTGATTGGCCCGATCCAAAGCTATCTGTACTTCGAAAGGTTAGATTTGTCGGTTGCTGGGCAGCCAGGTTAGCTCCGAAACCGGCTGGGATTTCAAGGAGAGCCTGTGATGTGGAATTAGCCACCCGATCCAGCGCCTGACTTTCCGTCAAGGTATTAGCCTTCCCAAGACTGCAGAGATCCTTATCTGTGTTATCCATCGGGCATAAAGTCAGACCTGGATTCACCTGGCGGATGGTGGCCAGGAACTGACCAGATGTTTGGGATCCATCCAGGTCGATCACGTCCAACCTCTGAATTGTCGGGCCATCGAAAGCGCCTCCAGTTACCAAAGCAATGATGACCGTCATCACTGCAGGTACGAGGATTAAACTTGGCAGGTTTGCTCGCCGGGTAAGAAAAATACGCAAATCATTTTTTACGATCGCCAAAATTTTATCCATAGCGCGCCTCACACTTCAAACCTGCGGTTGAAGAGCAGCAATCCAATCCCAAACATTACCGCTCCTTCTACGAATAGCACCAGGATGTTGCCTGTTATATCACCCCGACCAGCTGCTAAGAGATCAAAAGCGTCCCGAGCCCAGTAAACGAGAGAGATTTGTGCAATTGAGCGGGATAAGTGAAAGCCGAACGCTCCACCCAGTACACCTAATGCCATGTTGAGCACAGATCCCACGATACTGGCTTGTTCGATTCCTTTAAGGATTCCTGCCAGGAACATCCCCAAACCAGAGACAGCTACTGTGATTGCCAGCAACAGCAAACCCAGCATGACCAAGTTGCTTCCCCAGATGAACACTAACCGACCTTCGAGTATACTGCCCACAAGAGTTAACGCCAGGGCTAATACGATGAGCTGAAAGAGCACACTCACCATCACACCGACGAGCTT
>JBGOYO010000295.1:0-4388 GCA_041479715.1 Anaerolineae bacterium | reverse complement strand
TATTGTCAATGGTGACCGTGCCCTCGAGCGCTGAACCTGGATTTGAGGACGGGTCTTGTGTGTGATCCCAAACCTGAATCTGGGCGCTATCGGCGACCCCATCGGGCTGGGTACTGCCCGAAGTATCTTGAAGCAGCGTATAACCCCCAAGCTGTTGGTCGGGGATGAGGTAGCCTTCGATTTCGATCAGGTCTCCTAGGCGACCGATGATATTCGCATCGGCGGGTGGGTAATCCATGGAAGATTTGAGGACATAACTCTCACCCTCTGAGGTGGTGAACAGGACGACCGATTGACCCTCCAGGGTCAGGATCTGCTCGGTGCCTGTCCAGACCTGGATTTTCTCGCCAGGATAGACTGGCTCATAAGCGGAGACATCGATGTAGACAATATGGTTCTCCAGGCGATTTACCTGACCCGATACACGGATGGGGAGGTTGTTATATTGATCTATGCCAGATAAATTATTCCCGATCAAGGAATATCCCCAATCGGGAGACAACCCGGAAGAAGTGTCGGGAGAGAAATTCACCTCAGTGGAGGACGCACCGCCAGAATAGATATGCTGAGTAATATACACCCTGCCTGAAACAGTAGTGATTTGGTCTCCGGCTTGATAAGGCTGGTCAACCTGGGTGGGGGCCGGTTGACCCTGGTTATCCAGGTTTAGGAGGGCAAAGGAGCCTGCACCAAAGTTAGCGTTGGATGTGGCACTACCTCCTCCACCACCGCCTCCACACGTGCTCGAAGCTCCGTAAGAAAATGGAATCTGACCGGTCTCGATGAATTTCCAATTAAGGGAGGGAGGGTTGCCTTCCAAAACAACCGCTTGGATGCCGACCTGGGTGCCTTCAGGAATATCGGCGGGTGGATCAACTAGGTTATAAGTGCGGTCAAGGGCAACGAGCTGAGTCTGCCCAGCTTGTGTGGTGAGTGTGCCGGTGATATATTGGTCGGTAAGGGTTGAGACCTCCCAACCAGCCACCTGCAAGGCGATCCCATCTGTAGGACTGCCCTGGACCTGCCCCCAGGCATGGACGAACCGGGTATCGTATTGATTTTCCGGGACCATACCAGAGATATCACCGATGATGGGCAGGTTGTTGATCATCACCAGGGGCATCGTATTTGAATCTGCTGACTGGTAGGCGTTGATCCATCCGTAAATATCGGCAGCCTGACCGGGTTGATACTTGTGCACCCATGCCTGGTAGGTGTTCTCACCTTCAGGCGATAAAACAGCGTAGCGTGAGTATTGCAGGCTTGTGTCTTGGGTGAAGCGGTCCCAGGCTTGACCGGCAGTTAACACCGGATAAGCTCCGATCGGCTGGAAATCCTTCCGGCTGTATTCAACCATAGTCACCTGACCCGGTGCGCTTATTTTTGCGTCGATCCACCCGATGTTGCTGCGGTCCACGCCAATCTCCTGGATGACAGGGAACCCATCCAGCAGGGGCATAAAAGCTACCATACCTCTCTCCGTCTCCATCGGCATGGTACGATAAGGCAGGTCGAGAATTCCTAAAGGCTCTAGGAATCTGGTGGCAATCGCCACTTGTTCATCAAATGATGGGAGAGGTCCATTATCCATCAAAGCGCTCCCGTAATCGGGGCTGGCATATCCAACGGAAAAGATAAACTGGTCAGGAAAATTCAGGAAGCGGATCGAGCGGGCGCCATCCATGACATCATAAATGACGTCGCCCATGCCTTCGCTGGGTGACGAATAGACGCCACCGGCAACTCCCCATTGATCAGCGACCTGGCGGGCGCTCTCGGCAGTAACTGCATCGGAAAGCTGTTGCCGGTAGACTGTCAGGCTCTCAGGAGAGGAAGGCATTTCAGAGGCAAAATTAAACTCAACACCAGGGAACTGGCTGACGACTCCCGTGGGAGGAGGGGGAGTGGCGGTATCGGAGACCTGCGGCATAACTATGACCGTGGTTAATGGTACTTCAACGACTTGGATGACATTCTGAGTTGCTACGGGAGAACTTTGTACTGCCGGAACCTCGTCAGGAAGTGGGGCGAGGGTTTTAAGCGTCCACACCAGCCCGGCGATGAGCATAATGGTTAATGCCCCCCAACCCAAACTCCGTAGGGTGTTTGAACGATTGATCTTCATCTGACTCGCCCTCACTTCGGGAAGGATATCCGTGAGTGCAGATGATAGATCGTCCTCTTTTAGTTGAGATTCAGGCCAACGTGTCTGCAAGGCGCGTTGCAGCTGACCATCCAGTTGTGCCATGTCGGCAACATAGGCACGGCATTCGGCACAGCCTTCCAGATGCTGAGCAAGCTGCGTGCGTTGATCATCATCTAAAGAACCATCCCTATCCAAATTAATCAGCTCGTGTGCTTGAAGATGGCTGGTTATTTTATGAGGTTTCATCTGACACCTTCTCATGCGGATTAAGATGGCCCAATTGAACGTGTAATTCTTTACGCGCGTAATGCAGACGGGAATGAACCGTCCCCTGGCTAAGGTGGAGGATATGCGCAATCTCCGGCACGCTCAGCTCATGCGCATACCGCAGGATGACGGGTAGGCGGTGCTTTTCATCCAGCGCATCCACAGCTTCCCAGATACTTTGGTCTACCTCATTCTGGATGGCAGCCTGTTCGGGGGAAGCGGGTGGATTTTTGAGCAGATGCAGAGCATGCAAGGTGGTAGTTAATACCTGTCTGACCTTGCGTTTTCGCAGCCTCCCGCGGCTGGCATTGACAGCGATGGCAGTGAGCCAGGTCTTGGTGTTGGATTCGCGCCGGAAGCTGGCCAGGGAGTTGTGTGCAGCGATGAAAGTTTCCTGGGCTACATCGTCAGCTTCATGGATATCATCCAATATTGAAAGAGCAAGGCGATGAATGTAGGGATAATATTCCCTTAGCAGCCGGTCAACCTTCAGCTCCATCTCAGCTGCTTCAGCCTGCGATGTGCGATGGGTGCGTGTCATTTGAATAACGTCGTCATTGGGCATCTTGTGAGATTAGATGCATCCCAGTGGAAAACCCTTCAATTATTATTAGCTTTCTAATTCTGACAGGAATTATAGCTGATATGATTTGAAGATCAGCAAAAACACAGGGAATTATGTATGTAGCAATCCCTTCAGAGTGAGAATAAATATAATCCGAGTAAATCCCCGATATTTCCTTGGATGGATCTGCGTATTATTTGGTTGTGTGATGTAAACCTTGATCTGTGCGGGTGTTAAGTTCAGTAGACAGTTCATCAGTCATCGCTGCACCAAGCCGATACTGGGAGGGCCACATGCTTCGTAGGTGAAAAAATGCCACCCGATCGCCATTTTTCAAAATAAGATCTAAATCTGGCTGGACGCCCGGCATAGCGCTTAAATTACCGTTGATAAAAGTGATTCCGCGTTCTTCTGAAGGCAATTTTAAGCGAATTAACAAATCCCTAACCGAACTACTCTCAGTAAAGGTTACCTTTAAATTGGCAAAACTGCCTTGATCAGCCTCACCTCCATACCGAGCTAACTCTCCATACAACCAGGTATCAATCGTAATATCCATGGATTCATCCTCCGCCAATAGGTGGAAAGATTCCCACCTCATCACCCTGAGTTAGAACCCAATCTTGATCACGGATCAGTCCGTTAACGAATGCAACCTTTATCTCCTCAGGAGGCATATCCAAATGATCTAGTAATGCCTGCACAGTAGCAGATTCAGACAAAGTCATCTCGAAGGGTGTCCCTGGCAATCCACCAGGTGAAAAGCGAGCCAGAGATGCAAAAAGTTTCACAATTACTTGCACGAATTTTCCTCTAGGAGCATTGAACGATATTTTGTACCTGCCAACAAACTCCGAATGCGAAATATCAGCCCGAAATCGAATAATTTCGAACGTACAGGTCGCTATTTCCCTCAGTAGTACATTTTAGCCATGAGAAGATGAGGCAGGGCAAGTACTCTACCCTGCCCCATCTATTGATCCGATTTATAGGTCTTTTAGCACCGAATCGAGTGCTTCGTCTGATACATCGAAAACCTGGTTGTGAGGTGGGAGTGGTTCGGTCTTCATGAACTCTGGTACACGGTCGGCTGTTTTACCCAGGCCAGCAGCTTCATTGAAGAGGCGTTCCTTTTTCAAAACTGCATCGCCATAGATAGCAACATCAGCTGTGCTCCAATTTGAGCCCAACACCCCATTACATTCTTCAACCATACCTTCAAAACCAGCAACGATATCCAGGATTGGGAAGGCGATAAACAGGCAATGCCCGCTGGAGTCAATAAAAGCCGTCGCAGCTTGGAAATTATGGCTCAGTACTGCCTTACCTTCAGGGGTCAGGGGGTCTACCTTGCCAGCAACACCAAGGATTTCAGGTGCAATCGTATATCCGGCCGTATGGTCGGCACCC
>JBGOYO010000294.1:0-4396 GCA_041479715.1 Anaerolineae bacterium | reverse complement strand
CGCATTGAGAGCATCTTCACCAGGTTGGCACCCTCCCACCCGGGCATGAACTCCACGTTGCCGATGGTGCCTTCTTCTGGGTAGACGGGTCCGGTGCAACCTACTCCAACTCCGCGCAATGAAGATCCGGATTTAAACGCCAGCTCTTCCAACATTACTGCCATGCACTCGACAGCATCGTCAACCCCCTCAGTTGCCCCGGTAGGATATTCGAGGTGGGCGATCAGCTGACCGTCTTCCTCCACCAAACCGGCGGCTATCTTGGTCCCGCCGATGTCGATGGCGCCGATCATCCCTTCAACGCTCCGGCGGTCATGCCTTCGATGAATTGGCGCTGCATGAACAGGAAGACGATGATCATCGGCAGGGCGGTAAGCACGGTGCCTGCCATGATCTGGGCTTGATTGGAGGTGTTCTTCATTTGCAAGAGCGCCAGACCGACTGGAAGAGTGAATAACTTTTCGGAGTTAATAACGATGCGTGGCCACAGGAAATCATTCCAGGTGCCCATGAAGGTGAAAATGATCAACGTGGCAATTCCCGGCAGTGCCAGGGGCAGCACCACTTTTCGAAATACACCAAACTCGCTGCAGCCATCAATGCGGGCCGCGTCCAGCAGCTCGTTGGGGATGGTCATCAGAAACTGACGCATTAGAAAAATGCCAAAAATGCTGGTCAGGTTGGGGATGATCAGCGCCATATAAGAATTGGTCCAGTGAAAAGCTGCCATAATTTTGTATAGAGGGATCAGGTTCACCTGGAAGGGCACCATCAATGCCAAAAGCATGACGAAGAAAATTTTGTCACGCCCCGGAAATCTGAGCTTGGCGAAGGCATAGGCAGCTAAAGTATCGAAGAACACATGCCCGAGTGTGACAACGACTGCCACGAACACACTGTTGGCGAAGTAGCGCATGAAAGGCATCTTGGTCAGCACATGGATATAGTTCACCCACACCAGCGGGTTGGGGATCCATTGAGGTGGGCTGGTGAAAACGAACTTCTCCAACTTGAGCGAGGTGACCAGAGACCAGTAGAACGGGATGATCATCACGATAGATGAACCCACTAACACAGCATATAGAATGATGCGTTTGAAGGTAAAGCGGAAAGTCTTGGGATGGACGCTCATAGATTACCTCCTAAGCCCTTTCACGCGAAATCCGCATCTGGATATACGAGAAGATTACCAGAATGAAGAACAAGATGTAAGCAATGGCCGAGGCATATCCCAGGCGCAGATCCATAAATTTAGAGAAAAGATAATAGACGATGGTGGTGGTGCTGTAAACCGGACCACCTGAGGTCATCACGTAGATCTGGTCGAACACCTGGTAGCTGCCAATAATGCCGATGATATATACAAATACAATTACCGGCCTCAATGAGGGCAGGGTTATATAACGGAACTGTGCTCCGCCACCGGCGCCATCGATCATGGCGGCTTCATACAGCTCACGCGGGATGGACTGAAGAGCAGCCAGGAAAACCACCGTCTCGAAGCCGAAGCCCTGCCAGACACTGGCAATTACGATAGAGAAAAGGGCAACGTGAGGGCTGGACAACCAGGCTACCTTGGCTAATCCGAAAGTTTCCAGAACGGTATTAATTAATCCATTGCGGTTATATAGCATCAACCAAATCGTCGACACCACCACAAGGGAGGTCATCACAGGCAGATAGTAAGCCGTGCGGTAGAATGAGCGAAAACGAACCTTTTGGTTGAGCATCAAGGCAGTCAGCAAGCCGAGGGTTGGACCGATGCTCATCCCCAGCAACACGAACGCGGTGGTATTCACCAAACCTTTAGCAAATATATTGTCATTGGTGAGCAGCTGAACATAATTGTTCAACCCAACGAATTTAGGTGGTTGCAGCCCACTGTAATCATTCAGGCTCCACCATAACGAGGCCACCATGGGGATGATCAGGAATATGATCAACGAGACCACCGGCACAGCGATGAAGAGATATGGTATGGCAAATTTCTGCACCGATCGGATGAAACTGCGAGGGTGAGGTTGAGATTGAGGTATCGGAATGGCTGTCATAAGTGTCCTTTCTGACCCTTCAGACAAGTACCAATAAAATAAGCCAGACCCTAAGGTTGGCAGCAAACCTTAGGGTCTGAATGTTGCTGAATTACTGGTTGAGAGCTTCCTGGGCAGTCTTAGCCGCCTGGTCTAAAGCATCTTGAACGCTTAGATCACCTAAGGCAATCTGTTGCATGGCGTTGGTGAAAGCAGCATCGATATCAGTCCAAGTACGGACATACGGGAAGGGGATGGCCGTCTCCATCGTCTTCAGGAAGATAGAGAAAGCCTGCTCACCACCAAAGTATGGATCTGCCACATTCACTTCCGGGCTGGAGAGGGCAGCCTTCAAGGCAGGAGCTGCTCCAGCATTGGTGTAAACGCCAACCTGGTTTTGCAACTCCATGGCATACTGGATGAACTCCCAGGCGGCTTCCTTTTGAGTAGAGCCAACCGGAATAACCAACCCGGTTCCACCCAGATACGAGCCGTTCTGTTTGTTGGTGGGGTGCATCGCCACCTTCCACTGACCCGCCATTTCAGGAGCGGCGCTCTTCATGATGCCCATATAATATGGTCCATCTGAGAACATGGCAATGCGCCCATCCTTTACACCCTGGATGCGCTCACCCTGGTCAGTGGTCCAATTGATGGCGACGCCCTCTTTAAGCAGGCTATCGTTAAATGTGATCGCATCCACAGCTTCAGGGCTGTTGAAGACCACGGTCTTGTTATCCGCAGAAAGTAGGGTGCCACCGTTTTCGTAAATCCATTGTGAGCCGTGGAAAGTGTCAGCATCGAACTCGTAATAATACTTATCTGCCTCGTGCAAAGCCTTCGCAGCTGCCATCAGCTCATCCCAGGTGGTGGGAACTGCAATGCCTTTCTGCTCGAACAGGTCACTCCGGTAATACAGCGCATAGGTGTCAAAATCGTACAGCGCGGCGATGATCTGGTCATTAAAAGTAATGGCCTTCAAAGCCCCGGATGTATATGCATCAGCCCAGGGCACACCATTGAGACTGCCCCCTGATAACGCTTTCAGGTCGGCGAACGCTCCTAAAGAGGCATATTTCGGAATCCAGGTCATATCCACCGTGGTCACATCTGGGGGTGTCCCCCCAGTCAGCACGATATCGAGCTTTTGCTGGGTGGTATCCCAATCATAAGCTTCATAATTGATCTTGATGTTGGGGTGGGACGCCTGGAATGGCTCAATCAGGGGTTTAATGGGTGTTGCTTCACCGTAATAATCCCACACGGTGATAGTAACCTGTTCCGCAGGGGCAGTATTGGCGGCTGGTGCCACGGGTGCTGTAGTGGTGACCGGAGCCTGGGTGGTCGCACTGGCGCACGAGCTGAGCAGCAGCCCCATAATGATCACCAGACTGAATAAAACTTTCTTGTTAATCATAGCTTCTCCTTTGCTCAAATTGGTTGATATTTTATTGGCACAGAATTACCGGGTTGATTAAGTATATACTATGATTCCTCCTTTCAGATTATATAAACCATTCCACAATAGCTCCGCTAAATCCGCCCAGCGTCATTTGCCAACCCTGGTGACTTAGATTTAGATCCTGAAAGCCAGATGGAGTGATCTGTCGGATTTTTAAGAGTGAAAGTTTGCTGGATACTCTTACATTCAATTCCTTTAGGCTGTGATTTGCTAATATGGCATAGCCGCGGTGAGCGTCAGCCAGTGCTGCTACCTCTACCATGGGTTGATCCGTCCAGAACAGTGCCTGCACACCTGCCCAGCGTGAGAAAGCACGGTATATCTTATATGAATTCTCCTGCCCTTCAAAAACCGCCGGTGTGAGAGCCAGGTAACTCTCCAGAGGGTAGGCACACAGCAGAGTTTTCCCCGTCCCATTTTGATATGCGACCAGTGCAGGTTCACCGTTCTGATCGATGGCGATGACCTGCCCACCCCTAATATCCAACATGGCAGCCCAGTGCCGGGGGCTGGAGCTGTCAGCCTTGTAATGAAACATTTCACCAGGCTGCAGATCACCGAACTCAGCTACCACTTTTAAGGAGACTGATTCAACGGGAATATGGTCCACAAGGCGCGCCCCAAACAGGTATTCCATCTCCGGGATGGCAACATCGGCACATAGCGAGGCATATAGTGATCCGCCTTGTTGAACATAAGCTTTCGCTGTTTCCCAGAAACCTGTATGAATATGGACCAGATTATATGAAGTGCTGGTTAATGGGGATGGCAGCAGCAGCATCGGTGTTCCCTGCCAGTTAGTGTATTCGCGTGGGAATCCCACTTTCAAGCCGGCCTGCCTGCCCAAAATGAGGCTGCTCAACCATGCGCCCACCAGCCAGCGGTTGACCTCACCCTGTTCATG
>JBGOYO010000293.1:0-4401 GCA_041479715.1 Anaerolineae bacterium | reverse complement strand
GCGATTGTTGCTCAAGCTGTCAGAACGGGGATGGAAGTATAACGTCGGACCGGAACCGGAGTTTTTCCTGTTTCGGGGTGGAAATGGAAATGAGAGCATCCATCCAGTACCGCATGATGTGGGAGGGTATTTCGATTTCTCGGCGAATGATGATGCGGTGAGGGTGCGCACAGAGCTGATGGATGCATTGGAGGGGATGGGACTGGAGGTGGAGACGGGTCATCACGAGGTTGCACTGGGTCAACATGAGATTGACTTCCGTTTCGATGATGCCTTGCGAACTGCCGATAACGTCTTGACGTTGAAGTACACCGTGAAGGCGATTGCTGCCCAACACGGATTGATCGCATCATTCATGCCCAAACCGATTTACGGAATCAACGGATCGGGCATGCACGTTCACCAGTCCATGTTCGACATGCAGGGAAATAACCTGTTCTCAGACCCGAAAGATGATTTCCATTTATCATCGATTGCGTATGCTTTTATCGCAGGTCAGCTGGCTCATGCCCGGGCATTGGCAGCCATCGTTGCGCCGACGATAAATTCATATAAAAGGCTGGTGCCGGGTTATGAAGCCCCGGTGTATATCGGCTGGGCACAGATCAACCGGTCAGCGCTGATCCGCATTCCGAAATGGTCAGAAGGCAGGGATCAATCCACGCGGGCAGAGCTGCGCTTCCCGGACCCGTCATCCAACCCATACCTGGCATTCACCACCATGCTGGCAGCCGCGCTGGATGGAATCGAGCGGAAATTGGAGTGCCCGAAACCCTTGAACCAGGTTAATGTGTATGAGCTCACGGATGAAGAACGGAAAAGCCTGGGAGTGGAGGAGCTGCCGGGATCACTGGGTGAGGCGCTGCACGAATTGGAGGCAGATGCGGTGATCAAAAGTTCACTCGGGGCGACTCTCTACGAGGCATTCGTACGGGCGAAATGGGAGGAAATCGAGGAATACCAGATGAAGGTGACGGATTGGGAAGTGGAGAGGTATCTGGAGCAGGCATAGACGGGTTATTACTTGGTCAATGGATTTATAACGGATACCGGGAAGAACACCCGGTACAGGTTATGGTAAAGCAGCAAGACCGGTACAGGCAAGCGGATAGTTCATAGCCAGTCTTGGGCTTTGATAAAAATACGCCGCCATCAACGATGGCGGCTACAACTTTAAATTTGGAAGGGGGTGAAGTTGGTTTCGCGGTCGTAATAATCTTCGTGCTCGCGACGTTTCAGGGTATTGACGACCAGGTAGGTGATGGGGGTCATCAGGGCTTCGATGGAGCATTTGAACAGGTAATTGGTCATGACCAGGGTGACAAACAAACTCCAGGGGAATACGCGGAATAGTGACGCTACCAACACAAAAACCAGCGAATCATCCAATTCACCGACCAGTGTGCTGCCGATGGTGCGAGACCACAACCAGCGGCCGCGGGTGAGGATTTTCATCTTGGCGAGGACAAACGAGTTTGAAAATTCACCGGTCCAATATCCAAGCAGGCTGGCCAGGGCGATACCACCGGTGCTCATCCCGCCCAGGATGGCATTATAGGCTTCCTGACCGGCGTACTGTTGCCAGGTGGCTTCACCCGGCAGTCGCCCGACAACCCAAAATACCAGAGAGCTCAATCCCAGGCAGAAAAAACCGATCCAGATGACACGTCGGGAGCGCTTATAGCCATACACTTCGGTGAGAATGTCACCAAATATATAGCTGATGGGAAAAAGCAATGTGCCGGCATCAAATGCCATGCGCACACCGAAAATACTAAAACCCCAATCGACGATCTTGGCGGAAGAGGCGATATTGCTGACCACCAGGACGGTGACGAATAGAGCCGTGATCAGGTCCAGGTAGCGGTAACTTGAGGAATTATTCTTGTCAGGGATGGGAGAATTGGTCATGGGTCTAGCGGCCCATTTGCATCAGGAGCATCTACATGGCTCGCCAACATCCGGCAAAATGCACATTGCCCCGGAGCGGAGGTGGGCTGACCACACCGCGAGCAGGAATGAACCAAGTCGGAGCGCTCATCGGCCACGATGGAAAAGAGACCTCTGCTTTTGGCCTGGAGGAAGGATAAGTAAAAACTGAGCTTAGCACCCGGACTGTCAGCCTCAAGCTTATTTAACAGCTCTTTATGATATATAGAGGTAGACCCTTCGGCATGGGGGCATTCGTCCTGGATATACGGAATGGGGCGCAAGAATGCATAAGCGGCCATCTCGCGTTCGTACATTCGGCACAGGGGTTTGACCTTGCGAACAAGACCCGGGCGGTCGGCTTCCAGAACGGGACCCTGACGCACCAGGTAGGAGCCGACCCAGCTGAGGGTGTTTCCGAAAAGGATGGCAGCTTCATCATCAAGATTGTGCCCGGTGATCAAAGCGTCATAATGACCGTCCTGTGCCAGCTGATTCATGATGTGGCGCTTGGTTAACCCGCATACGGAGCAAGGTTTATAACGTCCTCGGTGAGTCCGTATAGCCAATTCAGGGACAGATTCGCCATAATCAGCCTTAACCTCCCTGGCGTGCAGGACGAGGTTGTGCTGCTGGGCGAAGGCACGAGCGTAACTGAGGGAATTCTCAGAATAATTAACGCCTCCATCGATCCCTAGACCTATGTACAAGCCATCTGCAGCATAGCCCAGGCGGGTGAGGATATCCCATAGGGACAGGGAGTCCTTCCCGCCGGAGACGGCGACGAGCAGGCGATCGTGACGGGTGAACATGCGGTAATGTTTGATGGCATGTTCTACCTGAACCGGCACCCATTCCAGATAGTGAGCACCGCATAATGCCAGTTTATGCTGGCGCATATTAATTACAGCTTTTTCACCGCATTTTCGGCAGCGCATTATTTACCTACAATCAAAGCGAATAAAGGTGTGACCATCGAGATTTAAAGAGATAGAGGATCGCAGTGGATGAAATTGTAAATCAGGTGCAGGATTTATAACAGGTTGGAAAAATAATGATTTGAATTTAGACTTCCTGCTATAATTTATTTTATATGAGTAACATTGTGCTCAATAGAGGAGGATTCCAATGGTCAAGTCTGGTCTAATTTTTGGAGCGATCTCATTATTATTTACCCTGGGATTAGCGGTGTTCATCTCGCCAGCCTGTGCACCATGCCTGGGGTTGATCCTGGGTTTAGCCGCGGGATACATGGCGGGTGTTTTCGATAAACCGGCTGACTCTGGAGAGAGCATTAAAAAAGGTGGATATGCCGGGGCAATTGCAGGGGCGCTTGGATTATTAGGTGGGTTCATTGCCAGCGTGATTAATGGACTAATACTCACCCCAACGAATCTCTCCTCGTTTATGAAAATTTTCGGAATTAACAATTTTCTAATTAGCAAAGGTCAAATTTGGGCATCTGAGATCGGTTTTGCCGTGTGCATCGGCTTATTCGATGTTCTGTGGATGGCATTACTCGGTGTGGCAGGCGGCGCATTGTGGTATCAATTTGTTGGTAAAAACCAGACTTCGACGATCCTGCCACCACAGCAGCCAGTGCCACCTGCCTATTAATTCGATGAACTTAAATCAACTTATCCGGTGCCAAACTGGCGGTCACCGGCATCACCGAGACCCGGCAGGATATATCCACGCTGGTTGAGGGTCTCATCGATGCCGGCAACATGGATTGAGACATCTGGGTGATGACTCTGCAGGTTTTGAATGCCCTGCGGAGCAGCCAGGATGCCGATAAACTTGATCTTACGAATGCCCCAACTTTTGAGGATATCCACGGTGGCAACGGCGGAACCGCCGGTGGCGAGCATCGGATCGAGGATCAAGCAGACTGACACATTGGGCTCGGCAGGCACTTTTTTATAATACTCTACGGGTTTCAGCGTGTTTTCGTCCCTGAATAACCCAATATGCCAGACCTCACAGGAAGGCATCAAATGCCACACACCCTCAACCATACCCAATCCAGCGCGTAAGATGGGCACAAGACAGATTTTCTCAGATAATACCTTGCCCGTGGTCCCCGCCAGCGGGGTGTCAATATTAACTTGATATAGGATCAAATCACTGGTAGCTTCATAAGTCAACAATGTGGCAATCTCCCTGACAAGCTCACGGAATTTCTTTGGTTCGGTGTTTTTGTCACGCAATAGGGACAGCTTGTGGGCGACCAGGGGATGGATCGAGGGGAATATATTGGGCATGAGCTTTTGCTCCACGATGAGGATGATGGAATTATAGTACGTAATCTGTTTCGGTTATAATCACATTTATGGATGACAAACCCACTCGCCTGGTTACCCCTGAGCCCCAAAAAGATGACCGATTGGACCTGGCTTTAAGACCTCGCACCCTGAGCGACTTGATCGGACAGGAACGGGTGAAGGAGAACCTGGCAATCTTGATCGCGGC
>JBGOYO010000292.1:0-4416 GCA_041479715.1 Anaerolineae bacterium | reverse complement strand
GGATAGCCGAGGCTGATCTTCAACAGGAAGCGGTCCATTTGAGCCTCGGGCAAAGGGAAGGTACCCTCGAACTCGATCGGGTTCTGCGTTGCCAGCAGCAGGAACGGTTTGGCGAGTGGGTAAGTCACCCCATCCACGGTGACCTGACCCTCGCCCATCGCCTCCAACAGTGCGCTTTGCGTGCGCGGCGTTGCCCGGTTGATCTCATCAGCCAGCAGCAGGTTGGTGAAAACGGGTCCAGGTCTAAACTCAAATTCGTGCGTTTTTTGGTTGAATATCGAGACACCCGTCACATCGTTGGGCAGTAAGTCGGGTGTGCACTGTAGCCGCTTGAACTCCAACCCGGTAGTGGTGGCAACCGCTCTTGCAAGCATGGTCTTTCCCGTTCCTGGGGCGTCCTCAATCAATACATGCCCTTCGCACAACAGGGCGATCAATACCAGCTCTATCGCTGGGCGCTTTCCAACGATGACCTTTTCAACATTGTTGATCACCACCTCAGCAAAATTGCGGATGTCATTTGTAGCGGCTCCATTCGAATCATTTTCTGCTGCCATTCTGCATCTCCTATCTAACCGAGGGGAAGTGTTCCTCATATTGATTAGGGAACCATCCTCGGAATCTCCGCTGGAATGAATTCCAAATTTCTATTACCCACATCAGGCGTAGCCACCAGCGCAGGGACCTCCACTTGCTGATCATTCCAATTGAAGTATCCGCTTTAGAGTGCGAGGGGCGGTAGCTCACCAGCACGATCTGGTTGATGATAACCTGGCTTGCCGAAGTCACATCGGCTACTGCTAAAGCCAGTCTCCCGGAACCGCTGATTTCCGAGATGCGCCCTGCCAGGGAAATAACAAACTCGTATGGGGTTTCACCCCCATCCATGGGAGCATTTAACAACTTGCCGTACCGTCTCAGCCTGCGGTAAACCTCCCTGGCAGCCAGATGCGGTTTCAAACGTCGCAAATATGTTTCATCGGCGATGACCCATAACAAGACAATTGCAGCCACCCCAGCCACTAGGATCAATCCCACGTATCTCCCAATATTGCCAAAGCCCGTTCCGGCGCTTTTGGACGGAACAAGCGGAATACTCGCTGCAGGGGTCGCGGCCAGTGAGGCTTGTCCAGTCCGATTTATCGCCGGCAGCCCGGCGGTTGGCTCGAAAGGTACCCAACCGTTACCAGGGAAATATATCTCCACCCACGAGTGTGCATCCGCCTGGGTAACGATAAAGCGCCTGGAATTTTCGTTATATATGCCGCTGGCGTAACCGATGGCAAGCCTGGCAGGGATGCCTGCCGCCCGTGCCAGCACCACCATGGAGGAAGCATAATAGTCGCAGTATCCTTTACGCAGGTCAAACAGGAAATAATCTACCAGGTCCTGGTTAGCCGGTGGGCGGGGCACATCCAGGGTATACGGATATTTTCGCAGGTATTGTTCGATGGCGTGCGCCCTGTCATAAAGGGTCGGCTCGGTGGCGGTGAGCTGGATGGCTAATTGCTTGACCCGCGTGGGAACCTCCGGCGGCAGAGCAAGGTAGCGCTGGGTAACCCAGCTGGGGTAATCCTGCCCGGTGGCACGCAGCGTGTTTTCATCGATGACCGGAACCAGGGATTGGATATCGAAGGCAATCCTTGAGGCCTGGATGCCGAAAAGGTCATTGGAGGAGCGCCAGGCCGCGCTGCTGGGTATGCTAACCCTCACCGGTTCTCCCGCTGCATAGATCGAGCCACCGTACCCAGGTGCCTCATTCACCGATTCCTGGATCAGTACGTGACCCGCCAGCTGGTCTGGTTGAATCGCCTGGTCTGGTAGTAAGGGCTTTTGGTCGGTGGCGCTCGATTTCCAGCCGTGCCCGGTATAAACGTCGTAGGTGAAGCTGCGCCAGTAGAGCGGTGGCAGCTGCCCCGCTCGGAGAAGTGAGGCCAGGTCATTCACCTGCACCGACATCACCTGCTCGCCAGATAGCTCCGGACCACTTCCAATCAGCAGCTCACGGGGCAACCCCGGGCTGCGCATGGTGCTAAATGCGTCGGGCGTGGGGGTGGCAGCAGGTACGATCCCCAAGGACTTCGCCAGCCCGCTTTCACCTTGATTGGAAGATTGCCTGGTCTCGGTGCTTCTGGTGAGGATCCGCTGGAGTGAAAGTGATGAAATGGCAGCCGAGAGCACCACCAGCATTACAGCCAGGACCAGTGATATCCTGCCTATCTCACGACTTTTGTGCTCGGGGTAAGCAACTTTTGATTTATTCCAGGATTGCTCACGTTGGTCGTAATGCACCACTCCGATGAGCACCAGTGTCAGCCCCAGGATGAGATAGATCGAGGCCGAGTTATTTCGACCATAAGAGAGGGTGGTCAAATTCAAGAGCAGGGCGGGGAGCACTGCCAGCAGGGCATTCCCGATGGCTTCCACTACCCAGCCCGCCCAGGCTGCCACCAGCCATACGACAAAGCTCCACACAAATCCGGCTGCCACAGGGTCGAAGCTGGGCTGACCCGTGCGTAGATCATTGAGCCATGCGGTCACCCGTCCCAGCACCACCCCCGTGGAAACAAATACCTGCTTCATGGCTGTACTAAGTGGGGTTAGGTCAAGCCCTTTGATTTTATGGGAAGACAGCACGTTTACCATCAGCTGGAAGGTCTCTGAGAATACCGCCTGGATTTTTTCGTTCAACCCACCGGCATACAGCAGAGTGAACAGTAGCCCGAGCAGGATCACAATCAGCGCCGTGCGCCAGGCAGGCCAGCGAAAGATGGCGAGCAGCCATCCGAGCAGCAGCCCGAACAGCAAGCTTTGCCATAATGTGGGCCAATCCGGGCCGGTCAGGACAACCGATACCCCTGCCGCGGCTGCGGTTAACAGGATAAACAGTAACAGCAGGGTGACGAATTTCTCGGCTCTCCCGGCTCGTCTGACTGCGGTATCCAGGGAGCTTTTCAATCCATATTCTGCCAACTTTGCCTCCCTTGCTGGAGATACCGTTTCCCCATCCTGCTGGCAGATATCCGCCTGCGTGAACCCTGAGCTGATATGGTGTATGCCTCTTCCAACAGAGATCCAGGCATGCGTGCGTATGGGATCCGATTGTGCGCCAGCGCCGAGATGACTTTACTTTGATCGGCGGGATTGCCAAAATCGGTCGGGTCCACCAGCAGCGACATGATCCCAGCTTCGTTCCGGTGGCGGTCAGCGGTCGCCACCCAGGCAGTATCGGTGGAAGGCGTGATCAAAATCGTCGTGGAAGCCTGTCCGAACCTGCCTTGCAGCAGCAGGTCAGAAAGCGTCTGGTGCCCCGCTTCAGCCACTGCCAGGGAGTGCATGATGCGCCAGCCCTGTGCCAGATCTGACCTGGGTTCAAGCCGGACGAATTGTGAACCTGCCATAGCCAGGCCGACCTTGCGTAACTCCTTCAAGCCACGCATTGCCAGGGAGGCTGCCAACACGATACATAGTTCCAGGGTTGAATTCTCTCCGCTCCCAGCCTGGGCCGAGTTTTCTAGGTCAACCACGATCCACCAATCGCGGGTTTTTGCAGTTTCGAGCCGCCTTACGATCAGGCTGTCGAAATGGGCTGAAGCGCGCCAGTGGATGTGCTTTAAACTGTCGCCGGGCACGTAGTTGCGCAAGCCCACATCGCTGATGTTGCGCTCGATATATCCACCGCGGTGCCGCTCATCTCCCGCTACACCTCCCGTCGGGATCTTGAGCCTTGAAAGGGTGAGCACCGGCGGTGTGACTAATATGGTGCTGGCGTGTTGATCATTCATCGTCAGGGTATAAATTCCGAATGGATCGCCGCAGCGCAGGCGGGTCGGACCGAGGGTATACAACCCGCGTCGCTTGAATAAATGGTTAAGGTGGCGGTTGCGTGACGTGTGCTGGGCAACATCAGAGACGATGCGCAATGGGGTCTCGATTGAGGATGACTCATCGGTGATTTCCACCCATAGGGCAGGCAGCCATCCGTGATTGGTGAGTTTTACTTCTTCGGGCACCGACTCACCCACGGTTGACCACGCAATATGAATCTTGCGCTCGATCCACAGGTTTCGCTCCAATGAATAGATCCACACGAACGCCGTGAGCCAGGCGCCTGCTGTGCCAATAGTAAAGACCAGCCAGCCTCGAAAGCCAGTCAGTAGATACAGGATCGCCAGCACGCCCACCAGGATCGGCAAAAGCCGCAAGTTGAGATGGCGCTCAACCCGTCGGTCTAAGCGGCTGGAGGGTTTTCTGGGGGATAACTTAGCACGGTTCATCGACGTAAAATAAATTCGATATTAATTCCCCTCTTCCGGTAATGAGAATGAATCCCACGTCTACCAATAAACGCCGCCAAAGCTGGTGCTGCATTCTCCTTATGCAATCCCAGTAAGGGCGATAATATGCTTGACCTCC
>JBGOYO010000291.1:0-4484 GCA_041479715.1 Anaerolineae bacterium | reverse complement strand
TCAGGGACGAAAACTATCCACACGCCGCCAATTTCCTGAAGCTGAATTGTTACCGGTTGGTACGAATGAGGTGCAGTATGAATCATAGTCCTTCGCCTGGGGGCTTGATATAGGGTGTGAACAACCTCGATCTCTTCTGAGGAAAAAACGATATCGAAAGATGAGGTGAGTTTCTTATCGTTGTCACGGATAAGGAAAGCCATATCTTGAGCATCATCCTACAGATTCCAGACCAGTTAGCGAGCCTGCTGAGTAACCCAGGTTGAGTCGGGAGTGGTTGTGCATCCTGACAAACGGACACGTCGAGTTCCCAGTTCGATGAAAAAAAGCACATAGATGGTTTTGAGCCAGATGGTTTCCACAGTAAAGAAATCGCACGCCAGGATCTGATCCTTGTAGTGCCCCAAGAAGCTGCGCCAGGAACCAGAAGATCGCTCACAGGCAGGTGTGACTCGATGTTGCTTCAGGATATTGCGTACTGAAGATGTACATAGTTTGTAACCAAGCTTGAGCAGTTCGCCCTGGATCTTGTCGTAACCCCAATGTGAGTTTTCTTTCGCCAGACGCACAATCAGTGCTTCAAGTTCAGACGATATCTTAGGCCTGCCAGCCTTTCCTTTCCGTTTGAAGGTCCACTTACGGCGAACTATTTCTCGATGCCAGCGAAGGACCGTATCCGGTTTGAGGATCAACATGACCTGATTAAGATGCTGGCGTGCACCATCCGAAAATCGGGTGTATTTATCCATGAGTGCCACCAATATTATTCTTTCGGGATCAGTAATCCTAGGAGACGCCTTCAATTTGCGTTGTAATATACGCACCTGTTGGCGAAGGATAATGATCTCCATATCTTTATCACGTTTGGCAACACCTAAGATAGCCAACAGGTCGAGAAATATAGAGATTAATGACATCAGCAATGTAAAGATCATGAACCTTCCCTTAAGAGATTGTGTTCTACAGGCCAAAAAGCTTACCACATTTCGGTAAGCTGATGCAATCTAATGAAGTTGTCTCTTTACTTGGGATGAAAGGCCATCCAGAAGGTGCGGATGGATTATTTACACCATACAGGGTCATGGAGCAGTCCTAGGCTGATCTCCTTCTTTTTTATTTTTAGATCACTTATTTGTTCGACTGGTTTACGGGATAAACAATCCTTCCAGATCACCATGCAGGGCGGTGGGCAGCAGGTAAGCCTCGCATCCGTCCGGCTTGATTAAGACGACCATTGATTCGTCGGAATTTGCCTTCCGCAGGCTTACACCTAACCAACCCAAGTGGCTCCATTCAACTCCAACAGCACCTATATTATCCACCACCAGATGCATGTCGCTGCCATCAGGATGAACCAGGTACAAGCTGCTGTTATCCCGGCCGCGGTAGGCAATCCAGTTCCCATCCGGTGAAAGTTTGGCATTGAGGAATTTCGGAGTGCCGTTCTCAATGGTAAACCGCTCTTGTGCCGTGCTGCTGGCCAAGTCAAATGCATATACCTTCCAGGCAGCACCTCCTGTGAAAGGCGCGACGAAGTAGAGTTGGGTGCTGTCTGGCGCCCAGCCGATGACCGCCTCATAGCTCCAATTGGAGACCTGACGCATGTGGGTTCCGTCAGTATTGACGACAAACAAACTATCTATAATGTTGTCGCCTAGCCCCACATAGGCAATCTGCTTCCCATCTGGTGACCATTCCGGGTTGAACCCGTTAGCACTGGTCAGAACTTGAACAGCTTTCGTGGCCAAATCTATAATATGCATCCCGTCTGAGGCCGGGTAAGCCATTTGGTTGCCGTCAGGAGAGAGGGAGCCCCAACTGGCGTCCGAGGCTAACACCTGCTTCCCGCTGCCATCCAGGTTGTAGAGAACAAGACCCCACTTGTCCGTACCGTCTAACAGCTCATACATCAATGCCGTCCCACCAGCCAGATTGGCCGGAGCCGGATTGAGGTGTGCCAGCGAAGCTGCGTCCAGGCAAACTCCCTGTTGTGGAGTGGAGGTGGCGAAAGGACCTGTTTGAGCCGTATCGGGACTCCACTGCGCGTGGAAGGACTTGTTTTGACGGGTCAGTGCTTGAAAATTGAGAATAGCTTTCAAATTACCATGGGGTAGTTCGGGAGAACCGGTGATGCTGGCATAACACACACTCACGCTAAATTCTACAGGGAATTGGTCTCCACCCCCACCACCCCCGCAGTTGGGAGAATATCCAATAATATCCACGCTGATCGCATTGGCGCTTGCGCCGGGATCAGCTTTGAAGTTGAAAGAATAGCCCTCTGAACCCGATTCTATCGAAACTAAGCGAATGTCGTACCCGCCCAGCCTGAAATCCTGGTTTACCATCCACTTACCGCCGTCCTGGGGATTCGGCCCAGCATCGAATTCAAATTCAGCCTGCTCTTTCGGTCCCACCGGACTGATGATTTCGCCCGCATATGTGATGGTCACCGGCGGTAAAAAATTCTTCTGCAACTGGTAAAGCCACGTTTCGACGTCCGGTCGGGTGGGTGTTGGTATTTCCAGGTCATTCGAATAGGATTGGGGAACCTCCTGGCCGTCTGCCCCGGTGATGGAGACTTGTTTTATAGCCCACCAGGAGCCGGCCGGCAGGGAGGCATCCCGGGCAGGGTTATAGCTGAATTCACCCATGAGTATGAATTTATCGCCGATGTCGAGTACTTTCGTGATCGCCAGCGGATTGATTTCGGGTGTGGGAGAGTTTGCTGCTACCGAAGGGATTTGCGATGGCAGGCTTTCGATGACTGGCATCACGGTCAGGTCTGGTGGGGCTGGCACGAAGCGGAGAGGCAGCTCCCAGTTTTCCGGGACCTTACCGGGGAGGGTATTACCAATACACGGAATCACAAAGACAGCCTCGTTCACGCTCGCTGGTACAGTCCCATAACTATTATTAATTTGGGCAAGTTGCGTTCCATCCGCGAGGCGTAAATATTCACTTGGCATGCAGCCTGAAATGTCCTCGCGGTCAGGATAGGCTGAGGCGGGGACACCAAAGATACGATACACAATCTGGGTTCTGTCCCCGGTCAGTGTCGCTGAGGTCACCGTGATGGTAATCCCATCTCTGGTAACGCTCACGGGCTCAGCCAATACACGGATGGGGGTACTTTGATCTACAATACCCACACCGGGGATATAACCCAGCAGTTTTACGACCTCCGCGTAAACGCGTTGTGGGCCAATGACAAGGGTGCCAATAATGATCAAGGTTAGGATAGCCAGGGCAACAGTCCATGCCGGTTGTAATCCAAGGAATCGGCGAGACTTCCTGGACTTTACATCAGCCTGATGCATTAATTCACCATATACATGATCAACGAATTCGGAGCGGATTTCAGGTACTCCGAAGGATTGATGAACACTCTCTTCAAACTGAGGGGTTGAAGACCGTTCATTCATTTGAAACCTCCAGCTGGCTATGCAACCGTGCTAGTAACCGGTAGATGGATTTTTTAACCGCTTCTTCGTTGCGGTGTAGGAAATGGGCAATCTCCGGGAAACTCATGGCTGCGAGAAACCTCAAACGAAGTAGCTCACATTCTTCCTCGGGTAACGCCTGAATGAGTTTTGCCAGGGCAGCTGACTGTTCTGATTGAATCACTCCAGATAATGGATCGTTTTCCGCGGGAATATCAGCAACTTCATCAATCGACGATGTATTATTCCGTTGTCGAAAGTGATCCATCGCTTTATTACGGGCAATCGTAAACAACCAGGAAGCAAAGTGCCCATCCTGTCGAAATCTGTCAAAGGATTCAAAGGCAGCGAGAAACGTCTGAGCGGTAGTATCTTCCGCCTCATGCACATTTCCAATCCGGCTGTAAAGATATCGGAAAACCTGTTCCACATACAGCTTATACAAATCACCAAATTCCTTGGGATCCTGTCTGGCGGCTTTGATTATCCTTAATTCATCAGTCTCACGATTGATCTTTTCGGATTTCAATATAATACTGCTTTCTGCTATGTATTTCCTGACTGATCGTTTTCACGATATCCTATAGGGTATATTGATTTTGAGCTCTATTAGTAAGACGAGAAAATAAGGCAATAGGGACAAATAGATTTATTCAATGGGAAATATATTAATTTTTCCACGCAATACCTAGCCCATATATTTTAGCCTCAAAGATCCTGTGCTGGCTACTTTTCCTATCCGCAGGTTATTATTGCATGACTAGATTAGATTTCGCCATATTTTGGGAATATTCTGGCCTCAGTAATGTCATATCTTGGATAATTCCGTCAAAGGGAACTGTTAACCAACGATATTTGGTATCCCAAAAAGTCGCTAGAAGAGTTTAATTGGCTGTCATTCTCGTCTGGCAGCGGTTTACAATTTATTATCGCATACCGATGCGAATTAATGTAAATTAGTTATCCTGAAATAGTGGTGATGCAGGCCGCCAAGGATGGCCCTGGATGAGATATTTCCAGTTGGGTTTGACGCAGGCTGAT
>JBGOYO010000290.1:0-4486 GCA_041479715.1 Anaerolineae bacterium | reverse complement strand
CGCACGGAAAAGAACATCCGGCGGAACGAGGGCGTGGGGCAGTTCTAGCTGGGCTCTACTGATGTTGAATTAGACTACCAGATGTAGCAGGACCTGATGGAAATCTCTCAAATTATCATCAACCTGAAAGCTGAATGGAGCGCATTCCTGGCCATGGCGCGCAAAGAGCTGATCATCATGGCACGCTATCCGGTTAACTTCATCGCCTCTTTCGGGCAAACCTTTTTGATCGTGGCTATCTTTACCCTCGGCGGGAGCATGTTCTTCCGCATCAGCCCAACAGCGGCCAACAGCCTGCCGGCAGGGGTCAGCGGAGGCAACCCATCAGGGGTGGTGGTATACGGCTTTATCCTGTTCATGTTCATGAGCGATACCTTATGGACGATTGGTTATAACATCCGCAATGAGCAGGTGCAGGGGACGTTGGAACAGCTTTATCTTTCCCCTTCCAGCAAGTTTGCCAGCCTGATCGCCCGCGTCACCAATACCCTGGTGTGGACCGGCCTGCTCAGCTTTACTGCAGCGGCACTGATGACGCTCATGATCGGGAAGCTCCCGGTTGAAAACCCATGGATGGGAGTATATTTGCTGGTGATGACCCTGGCTGGAACGTTCGGGATAGGCTTCGCTTTTGCCGCCCTGACCCTGCGCATCAAGGAGACCGCTCAAACCGTAGCCAACTTCCTCCAGTTTGCATTACTCGTGCTTTGCGCCAACTTTTTTCCCTTCTCCGCCTTACCGCCATTTATTTTATCCATCTCCCACTTAATTCCCCCGGCATATGGAGTGGATGCGTTCCGCTCGGCGTTAATGGGCTTCCCGCCCGGTTTCCCGGAGTTGGCACCATTCCCGGTCGAGGTTATCATCACTACCCTGTTCGGGCTGATCATGCCCCCTCTGGGTTACTTTCTGTACCGGCGTGCTGAAAAATACGCCCGCAAGCGCGGCAGCCTTTCGACCTATTAGCAGCCTTCCACTGAATTGTTACCTGCCGCGGCTCAGACGCAACCACACCAACCAAGTTGAGACCGCCAGGATGGTCACTCCAATCAGCCCCACTGCCAGGAAATACTCTCTTGTTGCCCGTTCAGCCGCGGACTCAACCAGCTGGGTTGGTGTGGCAGTTTCGGCGGCTTGAACACTCAATGTTGTGGAGGCTGGCAAGCCATTACCGAAGTGGGTATTCGGGCTGTAGGTGAGCGTGAACGGTACCTCGATCACTTGCTCGCCATATACCATCAGCAGCTCTGAGCTTTGTGCGGCGGGGACGGGTGTGTTTTCAAGCGGCGGGTCACCCGACAGGACGTTTCGATCCACCAGGTTTTTATCCAGGTCAGTGAGGGCTGGCATGTCCAAATTGGCCTGACGACCTGGCACAGCGATAAATGAGGCCGCTTCGTGAGCCCCATTCACCCGCGCTTTCCAATTGGGGTCGGGCGTGGTCATCACCAGCACATCTTTATAACCCAACGACATTACGTAGAGCGGGGTCTGTGTTTTATTTTCAATCACAAAATCGGCGCGCAACTGGGATGAAGGGTTAGAAGCCCGGATCTCCACACCTGCCGGCAGCCGCACAGCGGCCGGCATAAGCGTCTCGATAAACCAATAATCCATCTTGGGTTCAGTAGCCTTCGCCCGATGCACGCTCAACCGGGCTGCTCCCAGCACCAGCAAAAGTACTCCGGCCAATCTGATCAGAGTCTGGAGCGGTTTCAATTCGGAAGTAAGTGCTCCTACTCCACGATTTCCTTGATGTGAAAACCTCGCCGCCGCAGCTCCTCCATGAAGCGGCCTGCAGGTACAAAGGTTTCAACACCACCTGCGCCGCGCGGGGTCAGTCCATGCGCCATCATCTCAGCGACAATGGCCGCGTCCCAGCCGGTGGTGCGTTCCATGGCGGTAAAGCCGGTTTTTTCATCGAAACGGTCCACCAGCTCCACCAGCGCCTGGGCGGGACGACCATTTTTCTTCCCTATCACCTTCACCCGCACAAAAACAATATCCTTGCGTTTCTCAGGGTCGTTGCGGAATGTCACCTTGGGTTCATACAAGGCATGGAATACGTCCCGTGGGACGACCTCTCCCTGATCCAATGTGATGGGTTTTAAATCCCACAGTCCCAGCTCCCAGAAGGCGCGCAATTGGTTCAGATGCCCGGGGTAACGCAGGGTGAGGTTTTGCAGGGTCTGCAGCTTGCCTTCAAACGTCCAGGGCATGGTGCTTGTACCGCCACCCGCCACAAAGGCTTCCAATGTGCCGACCGAATCGGGGAATTCCACTGTTTCAAGCTCGGTCATAGGCTCAACCTGGGTGACTTTACCGTTGCGCAGGAAGATGGCGGGCTCGGCATATTCATTGGTCAACCCGGCAACGTGAAAAGTAAGCAGATAATTGAACGGAGGCTGAGGGTTTTGGGGAAGCCCTCCGTCCCACATATACACATCGCTGGCTTCATCCAGCAGGCTCATCGCATATACTGTTAAAGATGTTCCCAAACCGGGAACCTGACCACAGTCAGGAATGATGCTGATCCCTGCCTGGCGCGCCTGGTCATTAAATCCGTGCTGCTGGCGGGCAATATCCGTGTTACCGCCCAGGTCGCACATGCTGGCTTTCACTTTGACGGCTACCCGGGTGATATCCAGGTTGTAATAATAGGGCACCGCACTGACGAACGCATGCACCCCGGTGAGGGCATGTTCAAGGGCAGCCATGTCGGTCACATCAACCTGCATGCCTACCGCGATGTTTTTCCCGATTAGATTGTTCACGCGTTGGGCAGACCGTTCAGCAATCACCAGATCCTGGTCAATCAGGATGACCTTTTTCGCCTCACCCCAGCGTGCCATGTCATAAGCTGAAGCTGTTCCCTGCCTTCCGGCACCCAAAACTGCATAAATAGTTTCCATGTCTATCCTCCTGAGAATCGTGTGGCTCGATTATAAGACAAATTAACCCTCCCTGTGTCTATCACCTGTGGTAAACTCCCTGATTGCTGGTTATTCACGCCTCGTTAAATCAACATGGATGCTAAAACTTTACACACCCTGGAGTACCAGAAGGTACTCGAACGCCTGGCGGACAACTGTGCCTTCGCTGCTTCGACTGAAAAAGCGCTTAAACTGCACCCGACAAATAATATCGATGAAGCCCATCTCCGGCTGGCTGAGACGACTGAGGCTGTGCAGATGCTGGTCACACGCCCAGACCTTACCATCGGCGGTGCTCATGATGTGCGCCAGATGGTGGACCTGGCTGCGCATGGAGGCGTGCTTGCTCCAACAGACCTGCTGGATATAAAATCCACCCTGGTGGCAGCCCGCACCCTGGTGCGCACATTCGAGCGCCTGGGTGAACGTTTCCCAACTCTGTATGGGATTGTCACGCAGATACCTGCCCCCATGGGTATCGTGGATGGAATCACGCGCGCCATTTCGGAGCGCGGTGAAATATTAGACAGTGCTTCCGATGCGCTCTCAGTCATCCGGCGCAACCTGCGCATTGCCCATGACCGCCTGATGACCAAGCTGCAGAAAATGGTATCGGACCCGCACACCGCCCCATACCTGCAGGAGGCGCTGATCACCCAGCGCGACGGACGCTATGTACTGCCACTGCGGGCAGAATTTAAGGGCCGCATCCGGGCGGTGGTACATGACCAATCGGCGTCCGGGGCGACGCTGTTCGTCGAGCCGCTCAGTGTGGTGGAGCACAACAATGAGTTCCGCGAGCTCCAGCTGGCTGAACGGGATGAGGAACGCCGCATCTTGACCGATCTTTCACAGCAGGTGGGAATGCAGGCTGGGAATATCCTCAATACAGTCGAAAGGGTGGCCGACCTTGACCTGTGCTTTGCCAAGGCCAAGTATTCCGATACCATTGCCGGCACCGAACCGGGTTTGCTCCCGATTGGTAAACCAACCGGACGGCATCCTGGAACCATCATTCGGCTTTTCCAGGCGCGCCACCCTCTGCTCGACCCGGCAACGGTGGTACCGATCGACGTCGAGCTGGATGCCCAGACCTATGCCATGGTAGTCACAGGACCCAATACCGGGGGCAAGACCGTTACGCTCAAGACCATTGGTCTCCTGGCGCTCATGGCGCAGTCAGGTCTACACATCCCGGCGCATTCCGGCTCTGAGATCAGCCTGTTCCACAACATCTACGCTGATATCGGCGATGAGCAGTCGATCGAACAATCGCTGTCCACTTTTTCAGGGCACATCACCAACATTATCCGCATTCTGGAGCACGCTGACCCGCGGTCGCTGGTCATCCTGGACGAATTGGGAGCGGGGACCGACCCGCAAGAGGGAGCAGCCCTGGCGCGCGCCCTGCTTACGCACCTGCTCGAGCGCGGCATCACCACCCTGGTGACCACGCACCACCCCGAGCTGAAAGCCTTCGCCCATTCCACTCCGGGTGTGGTCAATGCCAGCGTTGAATTTGATCTGGAGACGCTCCGCCCGACCTTCCACCT
>JBGOYO010000289.1:0-4495 GCA_041479715.1 Anaerolineae bacterium | reverse complement strand
TAATTCATCTTCTGCCTGGATGACCACGCATGTATTTTTCCCGGTCACCGGGTCTTTGCGGAACACCGGCACGTACTCATTCAGGGTTTCAGCCAGTGACGTAGCGGGTGTGATCGGGTACCAGGCGGCAAACTGCAACCCTCCATAAAGGGCGCCTAGAGCAGCGGCGGTATTTCCATCCGCCATAATGTATCCCTCGGTTTTATTGGATGGTTTGACGATATATGCATCTGATTTTTTTAAATTACTTACCGCCCAATCGTAAGCGTTCTTGACCATGGTCCAGTTCAGGTCAACTGGTTTTTGCTTGCCCTTAAAGTGGAACTCCAAGGCGTGGTAGATATGGTCCATATCGATTCCGAGGAGCTGCGCCACAATGCCCACATAGACCATATTAGCGATGTAATCGCGTATATTGGTGGGCACATCCGAACCCCTGACCATTTGCTTGACCGGCATTGGGTAAATATGGATATCATGGCGCGTGATTGGGAGCTTGATGCTGTCATCGTAAAACAACACTCCACCGTTAAGTATGCCATCTATATCCCGGGTGAACGTCGCCGGGTTCATCGCCACCACAATTTCATTACTTTCACACCGGGCAAGGTGACCTTCTTCATTAACTCTAATCGTGTACCAGGTGGGTTGACCCTGGATATTTGAGGGAAATATGTTCTTCCCCGACACGGGGATGCCCATTTTGAACAAAGCGCGCATCAGCGTCAGATTAGAAGTCTGGCTCCCCGAGCCATTGATCGTGGCGACGGTGATGTTGAAATTATTGATCACCGATTGCTCCGGTTCTTTCACTTCTAAATTGGATGCTTCGGATTTCAAAACCATATCCCCTCCATGTACATACAATTTCTCATTTTCCTAAAAACTCCATGGCTGATGCCACCATCAGACCAACTGCTTTGGGAAGGATGGATTCATCAAAATCGAATTTCGAGCTATGATGCGGAGCAGACAAAGCCTTTTCCTTGTTGGCCGAGCCAATGAAGAAATAACATCCTCTCACCTGGTTCAATATAAATGCCATATCTTCAGCACCCATTGTCATCGTTTTCGTATCCAGATCGTCTATTGGGAGCAGCTCGCTAGCGACATGCTGCACCCGACCGGTGACTTCGGGATCATTATAGACCGCAGGCGTGATTGATGTGATCTCAACGCTCGATTCGCAGCTGCAGGCATGAGTGACGTTCTCGACGATCTCGTGGAAGCGCGTCACCATGAGATCGCGTACTTCCGGCTCAAAACTGCGTAAGGTGCCTTTTAACACCACTTCGGAGGGAACTACGTTGAACGCGTCACCTCCATGGATGGCGGCAACCGTCACCACAGCAGTTTTTAATGGTGACACATTCCGGGAGACGATGCTTTGGAGGGTGTTTATCACCTGCGAAGCTGCCAGGATTGGATCGGCAACCAGGTCAGGTACGGCACCATGCCCTCCCCGACCGATGATCCGAACTGTAAACGTATCCGCAGCGGCCATGACCGGACCAGGCACGATACCGATCCATCCGACCGGCTTCTCGTTCCAAACGTGCAGCCCCAAAGCCACATCCGGCTGTGGGTTTTGTAATACGCCATCAGCGATCATCTTCTCCGCTCCGCCAAGACCTTCTTCGCCGGGTTGGAAGATAAATTTGACCGTACCACTGAACTCATTACGATGTGTATTCAATATGCGCGCAACCGTTAACCCGACCGCAACGTGTCCATCATGCCCACAAGCATGCATCAATCCGGGATTCTGCGAAGCATACTCGGCGCCGGTTTCCTCCTGGATAGGCAAGGCATCCATGTCGAAGCGTAACAACACTACCGGGCCAGGTGTCTTCCCATCCAGCAGCCCCACAACGCCGGTCTGCCCGACCCCGGTCTTTACTTCCATCCCCAGGTCGGATAATTCCCTGGCGATAATGTTGGCGGTACGAAACTCTTTTAACCCTATCTCGGGGTGTTTATGGAAATCCCGCCGTAAATCACGGGTATAGTTGAACAAAGCTTGGGCTTCATCCAGAAAATTGCTCATTGTTCCTCATATTATTTAGATGATAATTATCCAATTTGGTGATAAATTTTACCCTAAAACAAGCCGGCGGAATTTCTCTTCATAGCGGGGGTTTTCAGGCGTGCTGTTGGCAGTGCGCCTCCCACGCATGCGTTCGGCTAATTTTTTCGGCTCTCCAATCTGACTTTTATGCTCATACAAGGCAATTATCTTGAGCTCCCAGTAGTCAGTGACATCCAGGGTAACGTCGGGCGTAAGGGTGCCACCCACCCACACTTCCCGCACGATATGCGGCTCTAGATTTTCGTCTTTCCATAGTTCAGGGAAATTTAAATGGTCACGGGCAGCCGGAAAGACGGCATCCAGGGCTGCTTGCCCGGTAGCGCGGTGGTCGGGGTGATTCAACCCGCCATTGACGGTGAAAAGGGTTTGCGGGTCACAGGTTACCATCACATCCGGTCGAACCGTGCGGATCACACGCGTGATATCCCGTCGTAAGCTGATGTCGGGCACCAGGTAGCCATCGGGATGATTCAGGAATATAACTTGGGTTACACCGAGCACTTGCGCAGCCGCGCGCTGCTCCTTCTGGCGGATGTAACACAGCTCGTCAGATTGGATGGTCAGGTCCTTGGTGCCTTTATCACCGCATGTAACGACGCAGTACGATACTGTGTGTCCGGCTTTCACCCAGCGGGCAGTCGTTGCACCGCAAAAGAATTCCGGGTCATCCGGATGAGCCAATACCACAAGAATCTTCTGGGGAGATTCCCAGGCATCCGGAGCTTTATCTGGGTCGGCCATGCGGTCTCTTTTTCCCCCTTCTGGGCTCGAATTGTTTTACTACCGGTCGTGTGTCCTCGGGGGGACAGTTTTCACACGGCTCCCCGGACTTCTTCTTCAAGGCTTCCAATTCTTCCAATGGCTGGAGCTCGTCTTGCATGAACTCATGCGTGCCACCCTGTTCCAATTCAACCACAATCGTCCCTTTAAGCGGGACCACGTCTATGACCTTCCCGTTCCCGCGTGGGGTGACCACCAGCTTACCACGTTTAGGCAGCGTTTTGCGTGCCTCAACGTAAAATTCATACTCGTACACCAGGCAGCACCGTAACCGACCACACATGCCGGTGATCTCGGTTGGCGTCAGGCTGATTCCTTGTTCCTTCGCCATCTTGATCGAAATGGGACTGAACTCGGTTAAAAAAGCAGAGCAGCAGCGGCACGCCAGGCCGCAAGCCCCCATCCCTCCCAGGGTTTTGGCAACGTCACGTGGTCCCACCAGGTGCATTTCAACATGCGTCTGTGGATACATTCGCTGCATGGCTTTCTTCAGCGGTTTGAGATCGGTTTTTTCACCCTCTTCGCTGGAAAACACGAATAACAGGCGGCTGCCATCCAGGCTGAATTCTGCTGAGACGATCTTCACATCAGCAGCCATTCTTAGCTCAGACGTCTTTGCACGGCAGGCTACTAAAGCTTCAGCTTCCTGGTGCTCCCACTCCTGCCGTACCAATAAATCTTGGGGAGTGGCTATGCGCAAGATGGACTTTAATCCAGGGATCACACGTTCAGGGCTACTCACGAACTGCACTATCTGCCCCAGTTGCGATCCACGGCTGGTTTCCACAACCACGTAATCGCCTTTTTGCACACTCTTGAAATTAGTGGCGTCAAAATGATAGATCTTGCCGATAGGTTGAAAACGCAATCCGACCACGCACTGCTCGGGTGCCACACTTTGTCCATTATCTTCCACTAAATTATCCTCTTTTCAACAGGTCAATCTCACTCGATAATCGTGATCGGGACCACATTATTATTCTCGAGTGCGGCGACACTGATTTTCGCTGCAATCTGCTCAGCGATATTGCGTAATGCTTCAGCCGCTGGTGACTTAGGGTTCTCGATGACCACCGGTTTCCCGTTGTCCCCACCCACCCTGACGGCTGGATCGATGGGGATGGTGCCGAAGAATGGCACACCACCCTCTTTCGCTAACAGCTCGCCGCCGCCCGTCCCAAAAATATCCAGGCGGGAGCCGTCTTCCAATTCCAGATAGCTCATGTTCTCAACCACACCAAGAACTGGGACGTTAAGCTGGCGGAACATCTCCAACCCACGGCGGGCATCCTCCAGCGAGACGCGCTGAGGCAGCGTCACGATTACGCCGCCACTCAACGGCAAGGATTGAGTCAGGCTCAGGGCAGCATCACCGGTGCCTGGCGGCAGGTCGACGATTAGATAATCCAATTCGCCCCACTCGACGTCACTCAAGAACTGGCGAATAGCAGAATGCAGCATCGGCCCGCGCCATATCAAGGGCTGGTCTGGTTTCACCAGAAAGCCGATGGACATCATCTTGACCCCATAAGCTTCAGCCGGGACAAGCTTCTCTTTAGTAGGAGGAGGCAGATGCCCTACTCCCATCATAGTAGGTATATTGGGACCGTAAATATCTGCATCCAG
>JBGOYO010000288.1:0-4500 GCA_041479715.1 Anaerolineae bacterium | reverse complement strand
GGCGACTTTGGATCACGCAAATACCTGATCGCCAGCCTGGACCAAAGTTTGAAACGCATGGGATTGGAGTATGTGGATATCTTCTACCACCACCGCCCAGACCCCGAGACGCCCCTGGAGGAAACCATGGGTGCCTTGGACGGCATTGTGCGCAGTGGAAAAGCGCTATATGCCGGCATTTCCATGTATCCGTCCGAGCTCACACGGCAGGCTGCCAAGATCCTGCACAGCCTGGGAACCCCCTGCCTGATCCACCAGCCCAATTACAGCCTGTTCGACCGTTGGATCGAAGATGGTCTACTGGATGTGCTCACCGAGGAAGGGATTGGCTGCATTGTTTTCTCTCCGCTCGACCAGGGTGTGCTGACCAACCGCTACCTAAAGGGTATACCGTCTGATTCACGGGCGGGTAAACCGGATACCTATTTGAGCCGGGAGGATATCAGCGAAGACAAGCTGGCAAGGGTGCGCCGCCTGAATGAGGTGGCGCAAAAACGCGGCCAGAGCATGGCGCAGATGGCACTCGCCTGGGTGCTGCGACAGCCCGCCGTTACGTCAGCGTTGGTAGGCGCCAGCCGCGTGTCACAAGTGGAGGACAGCGTGGCGACGTTGAACAAGCTGGATTTCAGCCCGGAAGAGCTGAACCAGATTGAACACATCCTGATAGATTAAGATCCTTTTTTGTAAAGTTGGTAAACAATGGGGGCTGTTCAATAAGTATGGGCGCAGGGGAGGATTTTCAAGCACAACTGTCTAATACCTCCCCTGCGCCCCTACGATAATAGGTAGGCAGTTCTATAACAGGACTTTTAAGATAGCCCTCTACAATTGAAATATCGGTGTTACGGGTACGTCAGATAAAGGGGGATATGAATATAGGCTCCATCCTGGAGGTCATGCTATACTTTAGCCCATGAAACGACTGCGCTGGTATGACTTTATCTTCATCAACCTGTTCTGGATTGGGCTAAACATCCGCAATAACGCGGTTGGGATAGTATTTCAACCCTTTCTGGTGGGTAAATACGCACCAGGGGATTGGGTGAATACGGCGCTCAGCATTATGACAAACGCCGGGTTGATCATTGCCATGCTGGTTCAACCAGTCGCGGGGATATTAAGTGATCGCTCCACCTCCCGTTTCGGACGACGCCGACCCTTTATCATCTTTGGAGCTTTGCTTGACCTGGTGTTTCTGGTTGCCATCGCTCTTTCAAGGGGTTACTGGTCGTTGTTTGCAGCCATCATGCTGATCCAATTCTCAGCCAACATATCTCACGGAGCACTGCAGGGATTGATCCCCGACATGGTGCCGGAGGACCAACGCGGCCGGGCCTCCGCGATCAAATCCATCTTCGAACTTCTGCCAATTCCGATTGTGGTATATGTCATTGCAAAAATGGTGGAAGCTGGAAAACTGAATTTGTCAATCGTCCTAACAGGCGCAGGATTGCTGATCGCGGCATTGGTGACCATCTTTTTAGTAAAAGAGGAACCGCTCAAAGAGAAACCAAACACTCCTTTCTGGCCACCGATGATCAGAGTGCTTGGCATGCTGGCCGGCATCGTATTAGGTGCCGTGGCAGGATTGATTGGTGGGAGCCTGATTGGAGGAGTTGCAGGTCTTATCTCCTGGCTGATCGCTGGTAAAGCGACGGTCATCCCGATCATGGTGGGCGTGGGTGGAATCATTGCCATGATACTGGCAATCGTGATCGGGGTGTGGGCAGGGGCGCGCATGACCATCGGCAAGGAGGCAAGTCAGCATACCTCTTTCATCTGGTGGATTGTCAACCGTTTACTGTTTCTGGCAGCCATCACATCCTTGAGAAGCTTTGCACTTTATTTCTTCGAATATTCTTTCAAAATAACAGCCGAACAGGCAACTGGTTTTGTAGGAGATTTGACGCTCACGGTTGGCATTTTCTTAATTGTCTCGGCAATACCTTCCGGGTGGCTGGCAGACAGGATTGGGCAGAAAAAGCTGATCGGCATTAGCGGGATCATCGGGGCAGTGGGAGGTTTCCTGTTGCTGGGCACTATTGCAGTGCCAAATGCCAACCTGATCTATGTATCCGGAGCTATCCTCGGAGTAGCCACCGGAATGTTTATGACCACAAACTGGGCTATGGGCACCAACTTAGTGCCCCCCGAAGAAGCAGGACGCTATCTGGGGATTTCCAATTTGGCGGGAGCAGGAGCCGCATTCATAGGATACGGTATTGGAGCGCCAGTGGCAGATTACCTCAATAAGATTACACCCGGGGTAGGTTATATTGCCACATTTTCCGCTTATGGGGTGCTGTTTCTGCTCAGCACCGTCAGCCTGAGATTTATCCGCGAGCCGAAGCCATCGATTTCCGCAGCGGTTGCAGAACAACCCGTATGACCGTCATGACATGGCTCCTGTTAATCCTGATCCTATTGATCCTGCTTATCCTGGTGATTGGATTAGCGCTATCTTTTTACTTCACCCACCGGGGACATTTGGGCGAAGTGCACTCGCCAGACGAATATGGTGTGGAATATGAAGCCATTGAGCTCAAAACCAGTGACAGGCTGACCCTGCGGGGGGTGTGGATCACGGCTGCTGGATCAGACAAAGCCATCGTCATCATGCACGGACATGGCAGCAGCTACGATTTTGACGTGTACCGCGCCCCAGCCCTGCATGAGGCCGGGTTCAACGTGCTGTTGTTCGACTTCCGCGCCCACGGGCGAAGTGAAGGCAAGCGCATGACTTTCGGCTACGAGGAGCAGCGGGATGTGCAGGCGGCGATCGAATTTCTGCACAGCCGCGGAATGCAGCATATTGGCTTGCTTGGGTTTTCATATGGGGGCATGGTAGCCATGGTCGCCACACCGAAGTGTGCTGATGTGGAGGCGGTGATCAGTGATGGCGGACCAGCGCGGATACGCACGGGGATCGCTGCGCGCGGGGTGGAACTGGGTTTCCCATTATGGCTTGGAAAAGCGGTTTCCTGGTTGATCATCGGCGTTACTTCACTGCGCCTGGGAGTAAACCTGTTCCGATATGAGCCGATCCGCCGGGTGGGTAAGATCACACCACGACCAATTCTATTCATCCACGGCGACCACGACCAATACCTGCCGGATTTCGATGAGCTGTATGCGGCTGCAAGCTCACCCAAGGAGCTATGGCGACTGCCAGATGCGGGTCACACCACCGCCAGCCAGCTTTACCCGGAAGAACATGCCCGCAGGGTGATCGAGTTCTTCCAGCGCAACCTGTAAACCCACAGCATCTATAACCCCAGCTAGTATTCCTTCAAATCCAGGAGCTTGAATAACCATTTCCATGACCAGGGTTGGGAGACGGTCACTCAGGACAGGTCAGCCTGGTGGATAGGCGAGCTCGAGGCGCCATCATCGTGCTCGAATGCATCCAGCCAAAAAGGGAAATTAGTCTTACAAGCAAAACTACCCCTTGATATTCAACCAAAAATCGGGGGCTTTTTTAACCTCCACCTCCGCCATCGCCGGGATTGTTGCTGGTGTGGCATTTGAGACAGGTGGCAGTGGAAAGATTGACGGTGTGACAATCTCGGCAGGTTGCCCCCTGGTGGCCGATGCAGCCGCTATCACCGCAGCCGCCGGGATGCGCCAGGTTGAATGAAGCAGGGCTCCAGGCGGAGGTGTTATGGCACTGGTCGCAAGACATCCCCGCAAAAAGGCCGGCATGGAAGGCTGGGTCGGCATGGCAAGAGGCACAGGCGGAAGAAATGTTGGTGAAATTATTATTAACATGGCATTGTTTACAATCTAGGCCAACATGAGCTCCGGTCAGGGGGAACTTAGTCTTCGAGTGGTCGAACGTAGCCGGGAGCCAGGCGGTGGTGGAGTGACATGCGCCGCAGTCGGTGCCAAACTGACCATTATGCGCATCATCCTTGGCATGGCAGGAATAACAATCTGTGGGCAGGTTGGTGAAAACCGCATTGAGGTGACATTTTGAGCATTCAATCGTAGCATGGGCACCGGTCAGAGGGAACTTTGTCTTCGAGTGGTCGAAAGCCGCCGGAAGCCAGGCAGTGGTGGTGTGACACATGCTGCAGTCCGTTCCAAACTGTCCTTTGTGAGCATCATCCTTGGCGTGGCAAGAATAACAGTCGGTAGGTAGATTGGTAAAGACGCCATTCAAGTGGCATTGTGTACAAGTTATTGTGGCATGAGCGCCGGTGAGCGGGAACTTCGACTTAGAGTGGTCGAAAGTAGCCGGGATCCAGCCACTAGTGGTGTGACACGCGCCACAGTCATTTCCAAGCTGACCCTGGTGAGCATCATCCTTGGCGTGGCAAAAGGAACAATCCTGGGATATCGCCTTCATATCTGCGATACTGCGAGCGCCGGTATGGCACGCTGGACAGTCCAATGAGGCGTGCTTCCCAGTCAGCGGAAAAGCAACTTTGCTGTGGTCGAAATTGTGACCATAGGTGTCGATCCCATCATGGCAAGCCAGGCAGTTCTCGCCGTATGCCT